>NZ_JBFBAZ010000133.1:0-21779 GCF_040682475.1 Hamadaea sp. NPDC051192 | reverse complement strand
CGGGCCGGCGCGCCCCGCCCCGTGGGCCCGACCCCACCCGCTCCACCGCGGAGCCCCCGCCCCCCGCGCCCGGGGGCCCGGGGCCCACCGCCGCTTCCGAACTCGACCTGCTCGCCGCCCGTCTCGTCGACGGGTCGATCAACGGCGGCCCCGTCGAGAAGGCGGTCGACCTCGAACGCATCGAACGCGCCGTACGCGAGATCCTGATCGCCGTCGGCGAGGACCCGGACCGGGACGGTCTGGTCAAGACGCCCGAGCGGGTGGCCAGGGCCTACGCCGAACTCTTCGCCGGCCTCCGGGTGGACCCGCGGCGGGTGCTGCGGACCACGTTCGAGGCCGATCACGAGGAGATGGTGCTCGTCCGCGACATCGAGGTCTTCAGCCTCTGCGAACATCATCTGCTGCCTTTCCGGGGCGTGGCCCACATCGGCTACATCCCGAACGAGGACGGCCGGATCACCGGTCTGTCCAAACTGGCCCGGCTGGTCGAGGTGTACGCCCGCCGCCCGCAGGTTCAGGAGCGCCTCACCTCGCAGATCGCCGACCTGCTGGAGAGCCAGCTGGGCGCGCGTGGCGTGATCGTGGTGCTCGACTGCGAGCACATGTGCATGGAGATGCGCGGCATACGGAAGGCCGGCGCGCGTACGGTGACGAGCGCGGTGCGGGGCATCCTCCGCTCGGACTCCAAGACCCGCACCGAGGCGCTGACCCTCATCAACAGCCGGTAGCCGTCAGGGGCACCAGCCCCGAGCCAGCAGCACCGCTCGCAGCTCCCGGAGGACGGCCGGCTGTTCGCGGTCGACGCGGTATCGGTGGACGCGCAGGACCCGCCAGTCCGCCTCCTCGTAGCCTTCGCCGCCGTCCCCGGGACGCGAGAACACCAGCGCCACCCGGAAACGTGGCCAGCCCAGTTCGGGCTGGAGCAGCGCGCCCCGGGGACCTTCCACTGTGTAGTGCGGGATCGGCCGGGGCAGGCCCTGTTGCAGGATCGCCAGCCGGAGCCGGGAGGCGTCGGCGTCACGGGAACGCCCGTCCGCCAGTTCGAAGGCGTGCTCTGCCTTCCGATAGCCGCGAACTCCGGCACGGCTCTCGGCGTACGCGTGAAGCTCATCGGGAGTGACCAGCGCCCGCGCGAGCAGCCCGTCGAGAGTGGGGATGGCCTGGTCCAGCGGGAGTGACGCGGCGAGGTCCCACGCGGTACGCCGCGGCGACGTGAGCATGAGCCCGTCGAGCACGTCGACGTCGCCGGGGTCGATGGTGGTCTGATGGACCTTGATCGCGGACCAGCCGCCCGGTTTGGCCGGCGGCGGGACGGTGACGTGCACCGGGTCCCCGTAGTCGGCGGCGAGGTCGACGCCGTGCAGCCAGGCCGCCGACATGTGCGAGAAGCAGGCCCGGCCCGGCAGCACGAGCGCGGCGGCGTGGCAGTCGACCCCGTGGTCGAGCAGTACGCGCGAGTCGACGTAGATGTCGCGGCGGACCCGCCGCCAATCGTTGGTACGCAGTTGGTCGGTGGTCAGCAGCCCCTCGGCGACGGCGGCGCTGCCCCGGAACACGGTGAAGCTGAGTTCGGTGGGGCGGTCAAGCAGTTCCTCCATGACAGAGAACATTCGCGTCCGGTGTACCGCCGCCTCAATGCCTGTGGACAACGGGCCGGGCGGGCCCGGCGGAGGGGTGTGGACGACGTTGCGGGACCTTTGTGGATCTGCTATGCGGTAGCGCGCCACGCGTCGGCGTCGCCGATGGCCCCGGTGGCCAGCGTATGTGCCTCGTTGAGCCGCTCCCGAGCCTGTTCGAGCTTGCTGATCGCGTCGATGAGCGTGGGGGACACCGTCCCGGCGGCGGTGAGCCGCAGCATCGTGAGCGCTTCGTCGAAGGTCTGCCCGACCGCTCGCAGGCGGATCAGCGCGTCACCGGTCTGCGACACCGTCGCGGCCACCCGCAGTTTGACGTCCTCGACGCTGCTCACCGACTCACCTCGTCAACCAGAGAAGGGCGAACACCGCGGTCGAGAGGACCAGCGGCAGCGCCACGACGGCGAGCCCCATCGCGGCCGTACGCGTCCGGCTGATCACGCCGGTGGCGATCCAGCCGATGCCGAACGCCCCGAAGCCCAGCAGGAATCCGGTGCAGCCGGCGTAGAACGGACGCGTCCGCTCGTCCACGAGCAGCACGAACACGATCTGGGCCAGCAACGCCGCCGCCGCGAGACCGCCGTAGACGGCGAGGTTGCGCGTCGTGGCGGACGGTGGCCGGGTCGGGGCCTGCGCCAGCGCGCCGTCGGCCACGTCCACTGTCGACATCGCCTGCCGCAGCGCCGCCAGCACCACCGCTGGACCGCCCGAGACGGCCCGCTCCGCGCTCGTCGTCTCCGCCGGCGTCGGCGCCAATGGCGGCATCGGGCGGCCGCTCGCCGTCGCCATCTCGGCCATCCGCTGCTGCTGCAACGCCAGCCGCGCGCGAATCGGCGGCAGCTCCTCCCGAGCCGCGCGCAACGCCGCCTGCTCCGTCGCCACCGACGTGGACGCCTCGCGGCGTACGGCGTCCAAGCGCTCCGCCGCCGCCAGGTACTCCTGCCAGGCCCCGGTCATCTGCCGGCTGCCGTCGCTCATCGCCGAGCCGCCGTCCTCCATGGTCGCGTCGTCCTCGTCCATGGCCGCGTCACTCATGGCTGCACTGCTCATGGCTGCGTCACTCATGGCTGCGTCACTGTCGCTCATTGGCCGGCCGCCGTCGTCCGCGGGTCCACGCCCTGGTCGCTTGCCGTCGTGCGCTGGCCCGGCGGGGTGCGCGTCTCGACCGCTGCTCTGGCCTCGGGCGTTGTGAACGGCACCAGCACGGCGGTCAGGCCGGTGTGCCGGTCGTGGAACAACGCGCGGCCCGGCCGCGGCTCCCACTGGAGCGACTCGCCCAGCATCAGCGCCACCTCTGGCCCCGGCACGTTCAGGAACACCAGCCCGGCCACATCCTCGCGGCCCGCGGAGAACCCGACGTCCTCCGAGAACCGGCGCAGCTGACGCCACCAGCCCAGCAGGTGCAGGCCGCGGCTCGGGTCCTCGCGGATCAGCGTCCGCGCCTCGCTCCCGGCCGTCTCCATTCCCCAGACCACGAGGTACGCGTTGACGCGCGCCACGGATTCCGGGATGTCGGCCTTCTCGGTGGTGATGACCTCGTGCCCTTGGCTCCGCAGCTCAGTGTGCAGCGCCTCGACGGCGGCCACGGTCTGCGGGACCATCGGCGCCAGGACGAACCGGACTGAGCCCGGCCGGTGCTGCGCGGCCAGTGAACGGACCGCAGCGACCAGGACGTCCGCGCCCTCGGCGGACGGACCGAGGACGGCCAGATGCCGCCCCGGCGTCGCGTCGAACGGGAACGCGACCGTCGTCATGTTCACGTCGACCTGCCGCCCCAACAGGGCCGCCTTGGCCGTCTCCGTCTGGGTCTCCTTCAGCGCCTGGTACAACGGATCGTTGTCGAGGTGCTGCGCGGCGTACCCCGAGAAGACCACCGGCGGCTCGTCGTGCTCGTCGCGGGCCTGCCACAGCCGCTGCCGCAACGCGGTCAGGATCTGCTGATCGGCATGCGGATCAGGGAACCGCACCAGCTTCTCGTGCGCCCGCCGGGAACCCCGTGGCCCGCCCAAGCCGCCCGCGGTGTTCACGATCGCCGTGCCCAGCTGCAAGGTCGCGGCCGACTCGTTCGTCGGCTCCAGGACGTCCGCACCGCCCGGCAGCGCCACGCGTACGGGGAACTGGCCGAAGATGGAGTCGCGCTTGGCGTAGAGCGCCTCGATGCCCCGCACGGTCTGGCTCGCCAGAATCAGATGTATGCCGAACGACCGCCCCTTCCGGGCGACCGACTCCAGCAACGCCACCGCCTCGGTGGCGATCCGGTCCGTCCCGGCGAGCAACACCTGGAACTCGTCGATCACACACACGATCCGAGGCAGCGTCTCGCCCAGGTTCCGCAGGTCGACGTACCGCGAGACGCCGTTGGCCTTGAACATCTCGGCCCGCCGCGTCATCTCCGCGTCCAGCTCGCGCAGCACCGCCAACCCGTACGTGCGATCGCTCTCCACCCCGACCGCCCGCGCGTGCGGCAGCCAACTCGCGTCCCGAGGCGTCGGGATGAACTCGGAGAACGACACGCCCTCCTTGAAGTCCAGCAGGTAGAGCGCCAGCTCCTCCGGGTCGTACCGCGTACACAATCCATAGAGGACGTCGATGAGGAAGGCGGTCTTCCCGCCACCCGACCGGCCACCCACCAGCCAGTGCGGCGTCAGATCTGCGAAATGCAGACTGATCGGCGTATCGCCGGAGATGCCGACGGTCACGCTCAATCCGGCCGCCGACGAATCCGCCCACCAGCCGTGATCCGGGTCGGGCAGCAGATCCAGCAAGTGCACCGAACCCTGCTGGGCGAACTGTGAGCCCAGCTCATGGCACACCCGGTCGATCAGCTCCAACGGCGGATCGGGGTCCAGGTACACCGGCACGTTGAACGGGTCGCGGCCGCGGCTCCACGACGCCCCGGGCGGATTGCCGACCAGCACGTGCGGATTGCGTACCGAGATCTCGGTCGCCAGCGGCAGCCGATCCTGCGTCGTCTCCGGCGTCAACGGCGCCGGCGGCCACCCGGCCACCACCATGTGCAGCCCATGCGCCGGACCGCGCTTGGCGAGGTCGACGATCCGAGCCAGATCCGACGCGTCCGCCAACGAGGGCAACCCGGCGATCACCAGCAGCATGCTCCGGTCACGGCGTCTCGGCTTCGCCTTCCGCTCCTGATCGGGCCGGCTGGGGCGTACCCAATGCTCCGCCTCCGCGAGCACCGCCCGCAGGCCCTCCCGATCCGTCGCCGGCTCCGGCAGCAACCCGGTCTCGGACAGCGCCGCGAACGGTGCGAACACATGCCCGTGCCCGTCCACCGCCCGCACGATCAAAGTGCCGGACGGCGCGGTGGCCAGCAACCGCACCACGATGCTCCGGAGCGCGCCCGTCACCCGAGCGTCACGAGCGTCAGCCGAGAAGGCCAGGTGCCCCACGCCCAACAACGGCACGACCAACGGGAACCGGGCATCGTCCAACGGCTGCGCCGTGCCCACCCGCACATACTCCGGGCGACGCTGACCGCCCAACGGCGTACTGGCCGGAACCGCGTCCAACGGCTGCCCCAACCAGGCCGGGGCGAGCGCCTGAGCGGCGGCACGCAATCGCTCAGCCAACTCGTGCTGCTCAGCGATATCCGTACGCGGCAACGGCAGATAGGTATCCAGCGTCGCAGCGGCCGCGGTCACCACCGCCGCCGCGTGCCGGTGCAAACCGGCCGCCTGATCGAGAGGTGCGCTCGTCTCCGCCACGCCGGACCGCCTCCCATCTGCTTCCGGCCAAGACGGTAGCGCACGAGGCGGACATCGGCGTGTCACGCCGCGCGCCTCATCACGATCTCACTCCAGGAGCCACGCCAGCGGATCCGGCATTGCGCCGCGAAGAGGACGACGGCCGTCACCGAGGCACCGGCCCTCGGGTGAAGATAGGGCGTGCCCGTCGTCGAAGCCTCGCTCATCGTCCCCGTCCCACCCGAGGTCGCGTACGCGGTCTCGCAGACCACGGGCGAGATCCGCTATCGCTGGGATCCGTTCGTACGCGAGCAGCACTTCCTCAACGGCGCGACGAAGCCGGCCAAGGGAGTCCGAACATTCACCCGCTCGCGGCATGGCTTCACGATGGTCAGCGAGTATGTCTCCTACAACCCGCCCAGCAACGTCGGCATGAAGATGGTCGAGGGACCGTGGTTCTTCGAGATGATGGGTGGCGGCTGGAGATTCAGCCCAGCTGAGGAACCTGGGCACAGCGTCGCGACCTGGCGGTACAACTTCCGCTGCCGACCGCGCCTGGTCCGTCCGATCGCGGAGTGGATCGGACGGCGGCTGCTTCAACGCGACATCGATCGGCGGATCGCGGGGTTCAAGAGGGGCTGCGCAGACCCGGTGGTCCTAGCCGCTGTCCGCGGCGGCCTTGATCGTCCGTAGCCTCGTTGATCATGGAGTTCGCACCCTCGACACACCGCCGAGGCAACAGTTAACTCCATGATCAACGAGGCGAGGCGAGGCGAGGCGAGGCGACGGCGCTGGCGGGGCCGTGACCGCGGGCAAGGCGCGGGTGGAGCGGTCAGCCGTAGAGGGCGAGCGCAGGCGCGGTGACGAGCTGGATGAGCTGCGCCTGCGTCAGGATCGGCTCATCGCCGAACGTCGGCGGCCGAACGGTTCGGTAGTTGTCGGCGCCGACGGTGATCAGCGTATGCCCGGTCCACAGAGCCACCTCCAGCCAGCGAGCACCCGGTCCGAGCAGGTCGGGGTAGGAGTCGACGGCCACCTGCCGACCGTCGGGCAACGTGACGGTGGCGTCACCGGAGGGGGGAGCGACGGTCGCTCGGGTGATCATGACGCTGAAGCTGCCGCCGGGCGTACGCGCGCTCGCCAGCAGATGATCTGACGCGGAGACGGTCTGGAAGGGCGCCGCTGCCCGCCAGGTCGTGGGTAGGTATCGCGCGTCCGGGGTGAGCGCTGCGACCGCGTCCACCAAGTAACAGGACACTCGGGTCGCGGTGGCCGAGTCCACTGCCGACAAGGGCGAGCTGGCCGCAAGCGGGTCGACAGTGATGTCGGGTGTCGCCCCGGTCACGAGCGGTACTCGGGCTAGGCACGGAGCCTCGCCGGACAGCACAGTCTGCGGCTCGTTGGAGGGCAGCGAGAACCAGGCGACGGTCGCTGCGACGAGGGCGACTGCGGAGAAGGCGCCGAAGCGGAACGTGCGTCGCCGCGACCCCTGCTTCAGCAGGTCAACCGAGGTCAAGGTCATCGGTGGTTCGTCCTCGACGACATACGTGCGCAGCTTTTCGCGTACCAGAAGATCATCCATGAGAGTCTCCGAAGTGTGACCGAAGTTTGGCCAGGCCGTGGGCGGTCTGGCTCTTGACCGTGCCTTCCGCGATGCCGAGCAGGTCCGCGGCCTCGGCGACCGAAATGTCCTCAAGGTGCCGCAACACCACGAGCGCGCGCTGGCGGGGCGGCAGCGCGTCGAGCGCCGCGCGGATGTCCAGGCCCAGGTCAGGCGCGGGTTCCGCGGCGCGTTCCGGCACGTCGGCCACCGCGGTTTCGTGCTTCTTGCGCCTATGCGACAGGTACGCGTTGACGAGCGTCCGTCGTGAGTAGGCGTCGAGTGTGGTCGGATCGAGTCGTCGCCAATGCCGATAGAGCTGCAGGAAGGTGTGCTGCACGAGGTCCTCCGCGAGATGCCAGTCGCCGCTGAGGCCATAGCCGAGCCGGCGCAGCGGGGCCGCCCGCGCCGCGAAGTATTCGGAGTAATCGGCCTTCCAGGTCATGCATCACATACGCGCCTACCGGGCGCGGGGTTGCATGTCAGGCGTTGGCGATCTGCCGGTCGATGATGCGCAGAATGCGGTCCACCGCGGCCGGGTCGATGCCCTCGTCGCCCCGCAGGCGCAGGGCTTCGGCCTGCGCGGCGGCGTGGAGTTCGAGGTTCACCGCGCGCATATGACGGAAGCGCGCACGTTCCTCGATGAGACTTTCCGTCTCAGGGTTTGGACTGACCTGGGCCACGATTCGCCGTACGCGTTGCCGCCACTGTTCAGCATGTTCGTCGTCGAGGTCGCCATCGGCATGCAGTTCGGTGATCCGCTCGTTCATGGCGCCGACGACGCGGACGGCGATCTCCCGCGTCGCCCGCTCCGGGTCGGCCGTCGCGATGCCGATGCTCCTGACCAGCCACGGGAGCGTGATGCCGGGCAAGATCAAGGTGACCATGACGACGACGAACGCGATCAGGATCAGCGTGCCGCGTTCGGGTGTCGCCGCCGGTAGCGACAGCGCGGCGGCGATCGTGACCACGCCGCGCATGCCGGCCCAGCCGAGGACGATCGCCTCGCGCCAGTTGCCGGGCACGGTGCTGCGCAGGAAACGGTGCGCGAACAGGCCCGATGCGACCAACCACACCATGCGTACGCCGATCAGCACGGCGGCGACGGCGAGCCCGATCATGATCTGCCGCCAGATGTCGGACCCCGCGTCCTCGATGATCGGCCGCATCTCCAGTCCGATCAGGATGAACGCGATCGATGTGAGCAGCAGATCAAGGGTGGCCCAGAACGCCGATCCCACCAGTCGGGATTCTGCGTCTTGAATGTGGTAGAAGGCTCCACCCAGAACCAGGCCGATGGCGAGTACCGCGAGAACCCCGGAACCACCGATCTCCTCGCCTGCGGCGTACGCGGCGAAGGGCAGCACAACGGTGAACGCGCCGGCGAGCACCGGATCGGTCAGCCAGTCCAAGATCTTGCCCGCGACCAGCGCCAACAGCAGCCCGACCCCGATGCCGAGCACCGAGGCCGCGAGAAACTCGCGCCCCGCGCTGCCGAACGAGATGCTCCCGCCCACCGCCGCCGCGGCCAGCGCCGTATTGAACAGCGTCAGCGCGGTCGCGTCGTTGCCCAGGCCCTCGCCCTCGATCACCGCCACCATCCGGTGCGGCAGGCCGAGCTTCCCGGCCACACTGGTCGCGGCCACCGGGTCCGGCGGCGCGCAAGCCGCGCCCAGCGCGAACGCGATCGCCCAGGGGACCTGCGGCAACAGGCTCGATAGCACCGCGGCCACCGCGAACGCGCTCACCGCGACCAGCGCCACCGCCAGCATCAAGATCGGCCGCAGATTCGCGCGGATATGTGCCCAACTTGTACGCGTAGCGGCGGCCCACAACAACGGAGGCAACAGGAAGGGGAGCACGAAGTCGGGATTGAGCTCGATCTCCGGTACGTTCGGGATGAGCGCCGCCGCTATCCCGACCATGGTCAGCAGCACGGGATAAGGCAGGCCGAGCCGCGACGCGAGCGGCAACGCCACGACCAGCGCGCCGACCGCGAGGATGAGCAGCTCGATACGATCCACGCCGATCATCCTCGCCCCCCGGTACGCCGCCAGGCGGCTGCCCGACGGCGTGTCGCCGGCGCTACCTCTGGCTTCTCGCCAGGAGGTTCATCACCGCGCCGACCACCGCGATCAATGCGCCGATCAACATCAGTACGCCGCCCCACCCGAACTCGCCGGCGGTCGTGGCGCCGACCTGAATCCGGGCACCCAGGAATTCAGCCGACGTCGTCGTCTCCGAGCCCTTCTCGGTCAGCGCATATCCGATCAGGACACTCGCCGCGTACGCCGCCACCACCAGCTGCAGCTGACTCGTCCGGAAGGTGACCAGACTCCGATCACCATTGAGCGCCCGACTCAACCCGAGTGCGAGCAGCAGCAGCCCGCCGACGACGACGAACCAGGTCAACGGAGCGAGAAAGCCCGTCCACTCCCAAGCCGAGTAATCCACACCCGTGCTGTTGCGAGTCGCCGGCTCATAGCTCACGAACGGAGCGAACGAGAAACCCAGAATCAGTACGCCACCCAGCATGACCAGCGCGTCCGAGATCGGAATGCGTACGTCCGCGGGCTGCGTGACCAGCTGCTGCGCCATGGGCTCCGTCATGCGCGCCACTATCCCGGCGGGTGCCCGATCTGTCCAGGGCAGCCTGTGTGACCAGCTGAGTACTCGGAGTTATCCACAGGCCCTTTCATCGATGTCTTGCGCGGTTTACGCTGCCCCCTTGCGGCGATGGGGGATATCGATGACGGTGCGCGGAATAGCGATCGACCTGCAAGCGGTGACGGACCTGTTCACCAAACTAAGCTCCGATGTGGACGTCGGCCTGGTGCCCGACGGAGAACGCGCGGCGCTCGGCGTCGGCTGCGGCGCCCGGTTCGGAACCGGATTCGCTGCGCTCGACGTCCAAGGACACGTGAAAGCCAGCAGCGTCGCGTTCAGCGGCGCGATCTCGCGCTACGTGGCGAATCTTGATGCTCACGTCACCAACGCACGTGCGTTGCTCGCATCCGTCGAGCGGGTTCTCAAGAACTACCGTTCAGCGGACGTCGTGGCGGCAGCCCTGGCGACCTCAACGATGGCGCGCTCCGGTGCATACACAGACGAGTCGACCGCAGCATCGGCTGCATCAGTCGATCCCGGCGTGGTGACTCCGATCCCGCCGCCACCACTGCCCAGAGTCCCAGACTTCGACTCGACTGAGATCGCCTGGGGAAAGGCCTTCGACGTCCAGCGGATGAAGGACATCCTCTTCCGCGACGATCTCAGTGAAGCCTGGACGCAGGTGTCGGCTCTGCGGCTGCTTGGCGAGGCGTTGGAAAACCACTACCGCCGAGTTCTCGAACTCCGGCCGAAGCTGGCAACGGTGTGGCCAGCACAAGCGTCAATGACAGCCACCGAGGCCCAGACCCGGCTCGACGACCACGCCAAAGCCGTCTGGCAGGACGCCATTTGTGCTCAGTCCACGGCGAAGACCCTCGACGGCATCGTGACGGCGATCGTGTCCGCTCGCACGAAGATCGCACCGATCCACGACCGGTGGCAGACCGTTACGGTCGACTTCGTGCCAGACGACTGGAACCCGGCTGCGGTCGTACTGAATCAGCGGGGGCGGCGGGTGATGAAGGAACTGGACGCGACGGTCGCCGATCTGCGTACGCAGATCTACTGGCCGAACGCGGTGGGTTTCAAGATCCAGGATCCCGAGGTAACTCGGGTGATCACGGATGACGGCATGACTAGTGCATCTGCTTCGCCTCAAGTTAACCGCCACGGTTCGCGTTCTGATGTACCGACAGGTCCGTGGCCGATTCCACCGGTTCCGGGTGCGAACCCATCTGAAGGTCCTGCGCTCACGGGAGGGTCAACTCCCGTTGGCGTTACCCCTATCACGCCGCCTTCTACGCTGCCGGTACCTCCGGGCGTGGTTGCGGAATCTCCGTTCGGCGGAGCATGGGTGCTTCCAAGCTCGACAACTACGCCGACTGGACGCCTGCTTCCGTTTCGAGGCGGCATGGCCTCGGCCGAACGCGGCTCTGGTGGTCAAAGCCGAGTGATGAACTCCGGCGGGGTCGGCGGGTCGGGAATGATGGGGTACCCAATGTCAAGCCCCAGCGGAGGGGGAGCACGGGCTGATACAGCGAATCGGCAGCGCATGGCAACGGAGCAGTGGGAGATCGAGGAAGGCGTCCCTCCCGTAATCGGTGAAATGGGCCCGTTCTTCGTCGAGGAAGAAGAACCCAACGATGAGGACCAGCTGCGCAAGGACTTTGAGAATTGGTACAACCGGTACATGCTCCCTTGGAACGAGGGCTGATATGACTTGGCCGATCCAGAGTCTGCGGACCTGCGCGATTTCGATTGTTGCCCTCATCATCGCCCTATCATGTGCGGATCCGGCGGAAGCAGACGATCTTAAGGATGGCCAATGGTATGTGTCGTTCCTTGGACTTAACGATGCGCATAAGGTCACCACAGGAGCAGGTGTTGCGGTGGCTCTGATTGACACTGGAGTCGATTCCGTGCACCCTGACCTTAACGGCAGTGTCGTTGGGGGTGCCGATTTCAGCAGTGGCGGGCAGGTCAGCACAGGAGACGGGCGTCGTGATGCTAATGGTCATGGCACTCAGATGGCTGGCCTAATCGTTGGTTCTGGGAAGATAACGGGGGTTGCTCCCGGAGCGACAATCATCCCAATCAACGACTCATTCAGTTCGGTCGGTGGCTCCTCTTCGAACCTCGCCGAGGGCATTCGCTGGGCCGTCGATCATGATGTTCGGGTCATATCCATCTCATCGGCAGGGCCAGATCATCCGCTACTCAAGCAGATGATTGAACTCGCTTTAGCGAATGACATCGTCGTCGTGGCTGGTGCCGGAAACGTACCCAGAGACACGACAGTCGCTTTTCCCGCCGCGTACCCAGGAGTTATTGCTGCTTGTGGCGTTGATCGGCGAGGGAATCACTCCTCGATCTCGACCACTGGTCCCGAGTTGGTTCTATGTGCTCCGAGCGATGGCATCTCTAGCAGCTACCCCGGGAACAAGTATGCCGTTGGCTCGGGAACATCCGAATCTACCGCGCTCATCGCCGGTGCAGCTGCGCTGGTCAGGGCGAAGTTTCCAACCTTGTCTGCGGCGGAGGTTGTCCACCGCCTCACTGCGACAGCCTCCGACAAGGGTGCGCCAGGCCGCGACAGCGTCTATGGCTTCGGCGTCCTTAACGTTGTTGATGCGCTTACCAGGGATGTTCGCGAGGTTCCATCATCCAGAACGGGCTCGAAGGCGACACCTTCAGCATCGACGGATGCACCGGCCGGCGTTTTGAAACCTTGGCACATCGCACTGGGCGGCGGCGTATGCCTGTTCGCGTTGGCGGCCGCGGGCGTTGCGGCGGGGCTCGTCGTCCGCCGGGCCCGGCGTTGATGCGGCCCCGGTGGAGGGCTGTCCACGAGTACAAATCGACATTGGAAATGACCTCATGATAGATAAGCTGTCATCGTGCCGATGGGAAAGCTGAAGCGGGTCGTTCTGGTTGTAGTGGCGACAGCTGGGATCGGAGCCGCAAGCGCTAGTGTGATTGCGCTTCGGGCCTACGACGAGGCCACCAAGATCGACCGCACTACGCCGAGTGTGGTGGTCAGAGAGTATGTCGAGGCGTACCTCGTGAGGCGAGACGATCAGCGTGCCGGGCTCTTCGTTTGCGGCAGCCCCTTGCGCCTCGACGACATTACGACGCTCAGAAGTCAGCTATTGGGTGAAGAGCGGGCTGGCGGTGTAACGACACAGGTTGTTCCGGCTCGATTGACAGAGTCGAACGGGGGGCGACTTGTGACTGCCGAGTTGAAGATCAATCAAGGTGGCGGGCTGCATACCGACCGCCGCACGCAGTATTGGCAGTTCACAATGGTGGACGAGGATGGGTGGCGCGTCTGTGGCGCTGAGCAGCTGCCGGATCCAAGTCCAAGCCCGAGCGCCACGCCGTCGGCTACTCCACCCACAGCAGGCTGAGGAAGACCGCCCGAGTGGGCGGCACTAGTCCCGTTGCCGCCCACCGGTACCAGTCACCCTCGGCTGCGACCCGTACCTGGGCCTGGGTCTTGCCCGCGTAGGGCTCCGTCACCGAGCGAAGCCCCCGCTCTGCGGTGAAGTCGTCGGATCGGTCGGGCATCGCGACGAGGCGTCGGCCGGTGAGGTAGGGGACGTCCTCGGCTCGGACGGCGCGGCGTACTGGTGGTTCGTCGAGGCTCACCGGGCCTTGCTTGCTGCTATCTGGTGCGTCGTCGCCGATGGTTTCCACCCACACCCGTTCGGCCGGGATGAGCGGTGCGAACACCTCGATTCGGTCCTGCTCGGCGCGATACCAGTCGGCCTCCGGCATCACCGGCACGAGACTGCGCGACTCTTGGCGTACCAGTGAATCTGCGCGGAGATCAGCGCGCCACCCATGGCCTGGCAAACCCACGATGACGCGTTTCCCACGTAGCTCGCCGGTGTACTTCATGGCGGGAATCGGCACGATGGGTGAGGGCCAACGGTAAAGCTCGTTGGCCCAGCTGGCGAAGTCCGCTTCGGTCATGGGTGTAACTCCGCAGGTTAGGGTGCTTCTCCGAGGGGCGCGCCACGGGCGGCCATGAACGGCACCGGGCTGACCCCGCCTGCGAATGACCGGTCGCCGTTCAGGTGCGTTTCGAAATGCAGGTGCGGGCCTGACGAGTGCCCGGACGTACCGACGAGGCCGATGACCTGGCCGGCCGAAACACGGTCACCGACTGAGACGAACGGTCGCTGGACCATGTGGCAGTATCGCGTGATGACCTGGTCCGCGTGCAGGATGTCGACGAACCAGCCACATCCAGGTGTGCTCGGCGAACCGTCGCGGTCGCAGTTGCCGACATCGCACTTGCTCACGATGACGACGCCGGCGGACGCCGCCCGAATACGTGTGTAGCGCGAGGCGCCGAGGTCGACGCCGTTGTGAGTGGGGCGGTCCGCGGTGCGGAACCCCGAGACGATGCCCGCCTTCACCGGCACCGTCCAGCCCGAGGCCGCGATCTCCCCGGGTCCGGCGCACTTCAGGTCCGCGGCGGCAGCGGCTGCGAGGCCCGCACCGTCGGCCAACGTGTTGACGATCGTTGTCGCGAGCGGCTCGTGCTTCGCATATGCATCCGGGTACGCCGACCGCTGAACGGCTTGCGCGGCGACCGTCAACGGGATCGTCGCCCAGTCCGCCACCTTCAGGAGTTTCTGGTAGAACTTCCGCGACGCGTACCGAGGATCCATGATCTGTTCCGGGGTACCCCAACCCTGGCTCGGACGCTGCTGGAAGAGGCCGAGTGAGTCGTGGTCGTTGCGTTCGCCGAGGTAGCCGTGGTTGGTCAGGCTGCTTTCCTGCATCGCCGTCGCGACCGCGATGATCCAGCCGCGCGGCGGGATCTTCATCTCGTGGCCGACGCTGATGATGATCGCTGCGTTACGGACCTGGTCCTGGCCGTATGGACCAATCCGCGGCATCTCCTTGTTGGGGTCGATGACCCCCTTCTGCCCGCAGGTGAAGGCATTGTCGCCGACACTCGTGCCGCCGAGCTGGTCCAGGGTGAACGCGCCTAGCCCGCCGCCGCAGCAGAGTAGGACCAGCGTGGCGACCAAGGCGATCCAGAGAGCCGGTCGTGGACGGCGGCGACGTCCGCGAAGCTCCTCGTGCTCCTGGTCGTCGAGGACTGCGGGGTCAGGTCCGTCGGCGTTCACGTGCGCTCCCAGTCCACGCCGTCAACGAACCAATGCCCGGACGGTCCGACCAGACGGAGCACCAAGCGTCCGCTGTCTAGCGGAATGCTGGCCTGGGCGGCCGACTCCGAGTAGATCACCAGCGTCACCTCGCCAGTTACTCTGCTGGCTGGAACGTTACTGGGCTCTACGTCCTTGAGCTGGTCGATCAGCTGTTCGGTGCAGTGCGGGCGAAGCGCGCCCAGCCACTTGTCGGCCGACCGTGTCCGCTCAAGCCAGCTCGCCGCGAATGCCAGCGCCACCTGACTCGGAGACGCGGCTCCCTTGGCGACGCTCGGGCTCACGGTCGGCATCGCGGAGACCACGCCGTCGTCTGGGCCGTAGCTCTTTGTCGTGGCTATCTCGGCACCGCTTTGGCCGACGGAGTCGGGTGCCCAGCCGGTGTTCGAGGACTTGTCGCCGAACAGGCGAGCAGCACCGACCAGGAGGACCACGATCGCGGCGAGGACCAGGGCGACGCCTACCCGAGAACGGAGGATACCGGTGAGCACCGCGCGCATGACTATCTCGCCTCTGCTCTCACCACCGGCCTGGCGGAGCTCGGCTCCGACGCGGAGTCGCGGGCGGCGTCAGGCCGGTAGAGCGCCTGTGCCGGGGCGGCCTCGGGAAGATTCGGGTCCGACCAGCGGCGCTGCTCTGGCAACGCTTCGCTGCGGACGAGCTCGCGCTGAATGGTCTCGGTGACCGCCGGACGTGCTTCGCTGGGCGAGTCCGGTCGCGTCTCGGGTCGTCCCGCGATGGCGACAGCCGCGCCCGCCGCGGCACCACCTGCGGCCGTGGCCGCTGCCGTCGCGGCTGCCGGCCGGACAAGCGCGCGGGCCCAGCCGTTCGACGGCGTGCTGCCACCGAGTTGCGTCACACGCCGGTAGGGGCGCAGCAGGATCCACGCCACGATGCCGCAGAGCAGCATCAGTACCACTTGCAGCCAGCCGGGGAGGCTGGGCGTACTCATGATCAGATCCACTGCAGATAGATAGACAGCGGCACCTGTGCCGAAGATCGCGATGTTGAAGACCGCCGCGAGGACGGAACCCGCGAGGCGGCGGAGGCCAGCACTGGCCGGGCGTAGAAGACCGACCGTGCCCAGCGCTGGAGCGGCGATGACGGCCCAGCGGAAGATCAGGAAGCCCAGGAGTACCAGGATGGAGGCCACGATGTCGAAGATGGCGAAGGAGATTGCCGAGAGGATTGCGACGAAGCCGGCACCGATGCGCTCCATGCCCTTGGTGCCGCGGAGGTACTCGTAGGCGTCAGGGTCCTCGGTGCGGATCTGCTCCGCGACCTTCATCCAGTTCTGCTGCTTCTGTCGCATCAGCGAATCGCGATTGGCGGAACGCTTGGCAGGATCTGGTTCGTCTGCGAGTGATGCGACATCGTCCCACGTCAGCGACTTCGAGTCGTAGAGCGCGGGTCCATACTTCAGTGCGGTCTCACTGTCCGCGGACCCGAGCGCTCCGCGCACCCAGTTCCGATAAAGGAGCGTCTCTGTCGCCGTGTCGCTGGACCGGACAGCTGGCGGCCGGTTGTCCGTGCAGTCGGGAGTCTCGTTGACCTTTCCCTTGCAGCGTTCAGGCACGTGGGTGGTGGACGAGGGCCCTACAGCGTCATGAACCACGCCGAGAGTGCTCGTAAGCGCTGAATCAGCAAGGTTGGCCGAATGCACTGGCCACGCGGCGATCGCCGTGACCGCGACCATGACGAAGATGGCCCAGCCCGCAGTGGTCATCGCTCCCGACATGTTGGCGTTTCTCGAACGCCAGATCAGGTATAAACCCACCACGCCCAAGGTGATGATGCCGAAGACCGAGAAGACTTTCGAGTAGATGGCCTGCGTAGCGTTCTTGACCAGTGGGTCGGCCCAGCCCCACATCTGGCCGGGATCCCAAGCACGCTCGCGGAGTGCGTTCGAGGCACCGACGATGCCGCTGGCCAACATGAACTCGCCGTTGGCGACGGTGTTCTCGAACTTGTAGTCCGGATGCATCAGTGTCTGAGCGCATCCGATGTCATAGGTCGTGTAGTCGTATCCCGCGTAGCCATACGAGCTGTATAGGCCAAGGCCGATGCTTGCATCGTCGTTCCAGGTGGGTTTGCTGAGAAACCAGCCGGCCATCCCGTTGTCCGGCGCCTCCGGCGTCGGCGCTTGGAGGCACTGCGCCCTGGACGCCGCGACATCCTGGAGTCGGTCGACGCAGGTCTGCAGCGGGTACTTCTGCCATTCCTCCAGGGAGCATGCGGGCTCCCCAGGGGCTGCGATCACGAGGGGTTCCGCGCCGACCGCGGGCGTACCGAAGAGCGTGCCGATCCCGAGAACCAGGGTGGCGAGCACCCCGTAGACGAGTCGCCGCATCGGGTCACCCCGCCCGGGCAGGTGCGGCAGCGGGGTCGCCGAGCGGTGTGGTGTCGAGTGCACTGAGCAGCCCCTCCACATAGGAGACGTCCACACGTATCTTCTGCACTCGTCCATCCACGTCTCGGACAACGAATTCGCGGTAGCCGAGGCGCGCCGAGGATGCCCCGTCGGCTGCGGAGAGTCCGGCGAGGACTGCCTCGTAGCCGACGTCGGTGGGTACGCGCAGCAGCCGCAGCGCCTCGGAGGCGATCTCGGTGTCCTCGGCGATGCGGCCGACGAAGACGGTGGAGACGAGGTTCTGGACGTCCAGCCCGAGGATGTCTTTGGGGTTCTGGGAGGCGACCAGGGCGGCGAGGTTCCATTTGCGGGAGTCGCGGGCGAGGCGTACGAGGAAGGAGCGGCCGGACCGCCAGCCTTCCATGAAGTGCGCCTCGTCCAGGCCGACGAGTTTGCGCTGGTGCATGTCGCCGGAGTAGCAGCGGCGTACGGCTAGTCGGTGTGCGGTGTGGAGCATCGGGAGGGCCAGCGCTTCTTCGGCTGACCAGTATTCGCGTTCGATCTTGAGGTCGGGCAGGCGCAGGCCGGCCATCGTGATGACGGTGAGGGCCGCGTCGGAGCCGAGCAGGCCGGGCGGGGGTGCGCCGAAGAACAACAGCGCGAGCGGCATCTCCGCGGTGTCGAGGAGCAGGTTCGCCAGTTCCCGGCCTTCGCCGCCGTCGAGCCCGCGGAGGCATTCGACGACGTCGTCGAGGGTGGAGGTCTCCTCGGCGGGGATCGTCCGCACGGCGTGCCGCAGCAGCGTGGCGGTCGAGGCTTCCCGGGCCACCTGCGGCGGGACGAGCATCGAGGCGATGTCCTGGACGAGCATGCGCCGCTCGGCCCGGGCGTTGGACACGGCGATGTCGAATTCGCGGTCGCCGTCGGATCCGGCCGGGAACTCGTCTCGGGACGGCGTCGGGATCAATGCGTACGGGGCGAGGGTGCCTTGTTCCGATCCGGTCAGGTTGATGACGCGGGAGTACGGGCGCAGTTCCGGCATCGCGGTGAGACGGGCGAGCGGACCGCTCGGGTCGAGCAGCGTCACGCGTACGCCGCGCCGGGCGGCCAGGTAGCCGAGCGCGCCGAGCAGGGTGGACTTGCCACCGCCGGGTTCGGCGACGAACACGCCGAGGCCGGAACGTTCGCGTACTTCCATCGGGAAGTGCAGGTCGAGGAAGACCGGCCGGCGGGAGGTGCCCGCCGTACGCCCGATGAGGTCGCCGCGATGATCGCCGACGGTGGACGCCGCCTGCGGCAGCGCTGCCGCGAGCAGCTTGACCGGCATCCGCCGCAGGTATCCGGAGTTGGCGATCGGCTCACCCGGGATGAACTCGCGGATGAGTTGCTCCTGCTGTTTGGGGTGCTGCAGGGCGATGCGCATCTCGCGGCTGTAGAGCTGGGTGACCCGGCGTACGCGTTCCAGGCATTCCTCACGGGAGGAGCCGGCCACGGCGAGGCGGTGCCAGCCGTGGGCACGGGCCGAGTCGACCGGCAGCCCGGTCGTCATCTCGTCGCCGATGACCAGGGCCCGCTTGGCGAGCCGTTCCAGCTCGGGCGGGGCGTCCATGCCGTGCTCGAGGTAGTCGAGCTGCTGCGAGCGGATCATGCGCAGCCGCTGTTCGAGGTTCCGGAAGCTGTCGGACTGGCCGAGGATGTCGATCCGGCTGGAGATCTCCATCGGGTACGGCAGCCGCTCGTGGAAGTGCAGCCACGGTTCGTGCCGCTCGGGGATGTCCAGCGGCTCCATGCGGCCGACGGTCAGCACGGCGACGTGCTTCTCCTCGCCGGTGAGCCGGTTGACGAGCTTGACGCTGGATCCGTAGGGCGCGCGGTAGCGCTCGATCTCCTCGGTGAGGGCGAGCAGGTCACCGGTGTCCCACTGGCCGTGCCCGACGGCGCCGATGTGGGTCGGCGGGTCCATGCAGAGCGCGACCGACCGGTAGAGCAGCCACTCCAGCTCCTCGGCGGTGGCCCGGCGGCCGCGCATGCCGAACGCGCCCAGCACCTCGTCGAACTGCTCGACGGCACGCTCCAGTTTGGACCGTTCGGACAGCGTGCTGCCCTTGCCGAACGCGCGCAGCAGCCGCCCGGAGAACGAGTCGCCCAGGCTGCGCCGGGCGAAGGTCACGCCCAGGTAGGTCCGGCCCTCGGCGTGGTTGGAACCCACGAGGTGCTTCTGTGCAGCCACGAGGTGGTCGCCCCACGACGGCGCGCCAGCCACTCCGGCCAGCGGTCGCGGGGTCAGGCGGTCGATCTGGCGGGCCCATTCGGCCGCCGGGAACGGCCGCGAGGTGCGGCGGATGTGGAGGCGGAAGCCCGCGAGGCCGGCGTACTGCTCGGCGATCGCGTCGATCAGCGCCTCGCGCTCCGGGTCCGGGCGGAACGCCCAGCGCACCTCGGGCACCCAGTACCAGGCGGTGACCGCGTGCGCGGTGAACGTCAGGTGCCCGGCGATCTCGGTCAGCGCCAGCTCAACGGCGGCGCTCTTCACCTTCTCGGTCTTGGGGCGCGGCGCTTGCGGCGCGGCCGCGCGCTTCCGCGACGAGGGCGCAGGCTCAGATCTGCGTTCCGGGGTCACCGTTCGCGCGGGTCCAGGCTTCTTCCTGGACTCGGGTGCGGAACCGCCGGGCCGTGCCTCTCGGCGGGCACTTTCCGCGGGTCGCGCACGCTCTAGAGCATTCGGTGATACGCCCAGCGCAGCGCCCTGAGACGGGGGACGGCCCGGGGGGTTGACCCGCGCCGGCACGTTCGACTGAGCCGGGGGGCCGCTGGCCTGAGCCGGCGGCGCGCTCGCCTGCGCGGGTGGAGCCGAGGTCGGCCCCCGCTGGGCGGCGCCCGGTCCGGCCGGCAGTTCCGAACGCCGGAGGACGGAGACCGCCGACGGGTTCGGCGCGTCGGGATCGAAGAGGTTGAGGAACGGCGACTCGACATCGCTTGCGGCCCGCGGCGCCGGGGTGGTCGGGCCGGGATCGTTTGCAGGCTCTTCCACAATCTCTCCGGAGAGGACGGTGTCGTCGAGCTCGTCGGTGGTCACGTGATCGACCTCCGGACGACGATACGGCGAGCGACCACGCGTGGTTCGGTGTTCTCGTGCGCGGCTTCGCGGGATCGGCGCCAGTCGGTGAGTGCCGTCCGGATGACCAGGCGAGCCGGCCGATCCGGATCGACATGGCGGAAGATATATGACGTCGAGACCATGGCCAGGGCGATCTCCCACGCCGGGAAGGCGTCGATCGACTGGGTCAGCAGGAAGTGCAGACCCATGTAGAGGGGGACCAGCAGGATGAACAGGCCGTATTGCGCGTAGGGCAGCTGTACCGGGAGGGTGTAGCCGGGCGGGCCGAGGTAGACCAGGCGGGCCCGGTAGATGTCATCGTCGGTGCGCAGCCTCATCGTGCCGGGTCACCCGAAGATGAGGTTGACGAGGTATTCGCCGAAGAAGAAGAAGGCGCCGGCGCCGGCGATGAACAACAGGCCGACGATCGCGATCGCCGAGCTCGTCATCACTTTGGACATCTCGCCCTTGCCGGCCCGGCCGATGAAGATCACGCCGAGCGCCGCCAGCAAGATGGGCACGATGTTCTTGACGAAGAACCCGAGGACCTTGTCGGTGTTGACGCCTTGGCCGCCGGGGCTCGGCGACGGAGCCAGCTCCATCATGGAGCTGACGTGGTGCATCGCCGCGTGGGCGAGCCCTGTGGCGATCATCGTGCGTCCCTCCCCGATGCGAGTCACTGGCCGGTCGGTTCAGCTTTTCAGCCGTAGACCGGTTGAGCACGGACCCTGTGTGCGGGGACCGGCGTGTCTCGCAATTTTGTCCATTTTTGCACCTCACCGCGAGGTTCAATAGGGAAGCGTACGGGGCTCTCCGGTCGCTTACAAGCGTGTGCGCGGCTCTCGCCGTGGCCAGTTCGTGCGCCCGAGTAGGGTGAGGTCGTGCTGCCGATCGACCGCAAATGGTCACCGCCCGTGGTCATGGGTGTCCTCAACGTGACGCCCGATTCCTTTTCGGATGGCGGTCGCTACGAGAATTTCGACGCTGCCGTCGAACACGGTTCGTCCCTCGTCCGTGACGGAGCGCTGATCATCGATGTAGGGGGAGAGTCGACCCGACCGGGGGCGGCGCGGATCGACGCGGAGACGGAAATCGGTCGAGTCGTCCCCGTGATCCGCGCGCTTTCGGCACAAAATGTGCCAACGAGCATCGACACCACGCGGGCGGCGGTCGCGGCGGCGGCGTTGTCCGCCGGGGCGAGCGTCGTGAACGACGTCTCGGGTGGACTCGCCGATCCCGCGATGGCGAAAGTGATCGCCGACGCGGGCTGCCCCTACGTGATCATGCACTGGCGGGGTCACTCCGAGCGGATGCAGGACCTCGCCGTCTACTCCGATGTGGTCGCCGAGGTACGCGCTGAGCTGCGCGAACGCGTCGACGAGGCGACTGCGGCCGGCGTACGCCCGGAGCAGATCATCCTCGATCCCGGGCTCGGCTTCGCCAAACGCCCCGAGCACAACTGGGCGCTGACCCGGGGCCTGCCGGAGCTGCTGGAACTGGGGTTCCCGGTGCTGTTCGGGGCCAGCCGCAAGAGTTACCTCGGCACACTGCTGGCGACGCCGGACGGCACACCGCGTCCGGTCGACGAGCGGGAGGCGGCCACC
>NZ_JBFBAZ010000132.1:0-21984 GCF_040682475.1 Hamadaea sp. NPDC051192 | reverse complement strand
GCGGCGCCCCCTCGACCCGTTCCCCCCACCCCCTCCCCACCCCTCCCCGCCCCCGCCCCACCCCCACTTCGACCCGTTGATCATGGTGTTTCCAGTCATGACACACCGACGAGACCACGGTTAACTCCATGATCAACGGGGAGAGACCGGTGGGGCGGGGCGGGAGGGGGTGGGGGAGGGAGGGGTGGGGTGGGAGGGGGCAGCTAGGGGGTGAGGACGGCGAGGACGGTGCCGGTGTCTACCTGCGACCCCGCGCTCACCGGCAGGGCGGTGACGATGCCGGCGGCGGGCGCGTGCACCGGGTGCTCCAGCTTCATCGCCTCGACGGTCATCAGCAGTTCGCCGATGTCCACCCGCTGGCCGGGCACGACCAGCACGCGGCCGACCGCGCCGGGCAGTGGAGCGGTCAACGCCCCTTCGGCGAGTTCCGATCCCGGTAGCGGGAAGCGGGGCAGTTCGGTCAGCGCGAGCGAGCCTTCGACGCTGTCGACGTAGGTCACCGCGCCCACCCGATGCAGGTGGACGGCGAGCAGGATGCCGATCACGTCGAGGACGACCAGCGTCGGGGTCGCCGACACCACCGCCACCGGCGGATGGTCTTCGGAGAGCCCGGGTTGGCCCAGCGGGGCCAGTTCGAGGTCTTCCGGGTCGACGGCGCGTACCCACCATTGGGCCAGCGCTCCGGTACGCGAGAAGCGGTACCCGACCTCGACCGGCCCCGCCGGGCCCTCGTAGACGGCGGTCTGGGCGGCGGTGGGGACGTTTCGCCAGCCCGACGGGATGCTGGCCTGCCAGGTCGCGCCGTTTCGCCGTGCGGCGGCCGCCCCCAACGCAGCAGCGAGACACGACAGGCGTACGGCGTCCACGCTGGACAGAAGCGGGGCGAGCACCTCGGGATGCCGGTCGAGCATCGAGGTGTCGGTCTGCCCGGCCAGGAAGGTCGGATGGCGCAGCGTACGCACCAGCAGGTCCCGGTTGGTGACGACGCCGTGGATCCGCGCTCGGGCCAGGGTGGCGGCGAGCAGCCGGGCGGCCTCGGGCCGGGTCGGCGCCCACGCCACGATCTTGGCGAGCAGCGAGTCGTAGTGGACGCCGATCACGGAACCCGGTTCGACGCCGCTGTCCAGGCGGATGCCGGGCGCGGTCAGGATGCCGAACCGGCCGGCGACGCCGGGGATCTCCAGCCGGTGGATCTCGCCGGTGGCCGGGAGGTGGTTGGCGGCCGGGTCCTCGGCGCACAGCCGGGCCTCGATCGCGTGCCCGCGCAGCGGCGGCGGGGTGAGCACCGGCAGCGGCCCGCCTTCGGCCACGACGATCTGCATCCGGACCAGGTCGACGCCGGTCACGCATTCGGTGACGGCGTGCTCGACCTGGAGCCGCGTGCTCATCTCTAGGAAGTAGAAGTCGCCGTTCGGGGTCAGTAGGAACTCCACCGTGCCGACGCCGATATAGCCGACCGCCTGCGCGGCCGCGATCGCCGCCCGGCACAGATGCTCACGCAGTTCCGGCGTCACCACCGGCGACGGCGTCTCCTCGATGACCTTCTGGTGCCGGCGCTGGATCGAGCACTCCCGTTCGCCGAGGGTGACGATCCCGCCCTGCTGGTCGGCCAGGACCTGGACCTCGATGTGGCGCGCGCCCTCGATGTACTTCTCGCAGAACACGTCCCCGTCGCCGAACGCGCCGAACGCCTCCCGGCGGGCCGACGAGACGGCCTCGGCGAGGACGGCGCGCTCGCGGACGATCCGCATCCCCCGGCCACCGCCGCCGGTGGACGCCTTCACCAGCACCGGAAACTCGTCGACCTGGTCGGGATCGGTCCAGCTGGGCAGGGTCGGCACGTCGGCCTCGGCGAGCAGCGCCTTGGCGTCGACCTTGTCCCCCATCACCTCGATGACTTTGGCGGGCGGGCCGATCCAGAGCAGGCCGGCCTCGGCGACCGCCTCGGCGAAGTCCGGGTTCTCGGCGAGGAAGCCGTATCCGGGGTGGATCGCGTCGGCCAGCGTCTTGCGGGCGGCCGCGATGATCAGGTCACCGCGCAGATAAGTCGCGCTGGGCGCGGCCCCCGGCAGGTGGACGGCGTAGTCGGCCTCGGCGACATACGGTGCGTTCGCGTCCGGATCGGAGTAGACGGCGACCGTCTCGATCCCGATGGTCCGGCAGGTGGCGAAGATGCGCCGCGCGACCTCGCCGCGGTTGGCGACGAGCAACCGCCTGATCATGCTCCCCCCAAAGTGGACGTCGCCCCGATCGGGGGCAGGACCGACAGGCAGATGCCGAGCACCGTACGGGTGTCGCGGGGGTCGATGACGCCGTCGTCGTGCAGCAGGCCGGACTCGTGCAGCGCGCTGGCCGGCGGGATGTCGGGGGTGCCGGCGCCGGTCTCGTCGACCGCCGTCCGGTGCGCGGCGACCGCCTCCAACTGGTCCGGCGGCAATACCGCGGCGCGCGCATTCGGCCAGCTGAACAAGAAGCGTGGCCGCATCGAGCGTCCGCCGAGCACCTGGCCGGCCGAACCGTGCGCGCCGCCGACGGCGATCGTGATCATCGGGACGGGGCAGGTCGCGATGGTCTGCACGAGCGCGGCGGCGTGCATCGAGATGCCGCCGCCCTCCTGCGCCACGCCCAGCCCGAACCCGCTGGTGTTGGGCAGGAACACCAGCGGCACCCGGGCCGCCGCGGCAAGCTGCACGAACCGGGCCGCCTTGGTGACCTCGTCCACGCCCAGCAGCGGGCCCGCACTGGCGATGACGCCGATCCGGTGGCCGTGCACCGAGCCGAAGCCGGTTCGCAGTCGTTCCCCGAACAGCGGGGCGACCTCGTCGAACTGGCTCGCGTCGAGCACCCGGGCCAGGATCTCCCGAGGGTCGAACGCGTCGTCGCCCCGGGCCACGGCCAGCAGATCCTCGGGCTCGTGCCGGGGTGCGACCACCCGTCGCGGCGACTCGGTCACCTCCGGGCACAGCCGGTCGACGGCTAGGCGTACCAGGCGCAACGCGTCCCGTTCGTCCTCGGCCACCTGGTGCGCCATCCCCGTCCGGGTCGCGTGCAGCGTCGAACCGCCGAGCGCCTCGTCGTCGACGGACTCCCCCGTCGCCGCGCGTACCAGGTGAGGACCGGCTAGATGCACGCGCGCCTGTCCGCGTACCAAAATGGTCTGATCGGCGATCGCGGGCAGCGTGACGCCGCTGACCACGCCGAACACCGCGCAGATCGCGGGCACGCCGGCCGCGCGGAGCAAGGCCTGGTCGCGCAGTGACGCACCGCCGGCGAGCAGCAGCTCGCCGCCACCCGCCGGGTCCGGACCGTCGCTCTCCACGAGACTCACCAGCGGCAGGCGGTTGGCCAGGGCGATCTCCGAGGCCCGCGCAAGCTTCCGCAATGTGTACGCGTTGAGCGAGCCCCCGTGAACGGTGGGATCGCTGGCCGTCAGTACGCACGGCCGCCCGGCGACCACCGCGAGCCCGGTGACCACGCCAGCGCCCACCGGCCGGCCGGTGCCGTAGCCCGCCAGGGTGGACAGTTCGAGGAAGGCGCTGTCCCGGTCGACCAGCAGTTCGATGCGTTCCCGGGGAAGCAGTTTGCCGCGGGCGTGGTGCCGGGTGACGTGCTTCTCGCCGCCGCCCTCGACGGCCCGCGCGAAGGCCGTCTCGACCTCGCCGAGGGCAGCCGTCATGAGACCGCGGTTGTCCAGATAAGACGGTGTCCGGGGATCCAGGCTGGTCTCGAGAATCGCCATGTCCGCCCTAAGTCCATCTTCTCCACCGCAGTCGACAACACGACAACGAGTGGTTCTTGAAGACCGGTACGCACGATTGGCGTGTTGTGCCCGACTGGCGCGTTAAGCGGTATCCAGCCCGAACAGCCGGGCGAGCGACCAGCGACGGGGCGTGGCCTCGGTCGGCTCGTCCCCCGGCGACCGGCGCGGCTTGGGCACCACGCCCTCGGTGTGATCAAGTTCCTTGAGCCGGGCGATCAGCTCGCGGGCGGTCGGCCGATGCTCGGGATCGTTCGCCATCCCCGTCCGCAGCACCTCGACCAGCTCGTTCGGCGCGCCGGGGACGTCCGGGATGGGTTCGCCGAACAGCTCGAGCAGGGCCGCGATGCCGCCCATCGCCTCGTCCCGCCAGCGGGGCGGAGCCCCGGTCAGCAGGGCGTAGAGGGTCGCGCAGAGCGCGTAGACGTCGGCCGAGGGCGCCGGGCGGGCGCGGTCGAACATCTCCGGCGGGGCGTACGCCGGAGTGAGGATCTCCAAGTTCACCGTCGGATCCCGCAGCTCGACCAGGATGGCCAGGCCGAAGTCGGCCAGCGCCGGCTCACCGAACGAGCTGACCAGGATGTTCGCCGGTTTCACGTCTCGGTGCAGGACCCCGAGGTCATGCGCGTCGGCGAGCACCCCGGCCAGCTTGACGCCCAGCTCGCGGACCTCGCTGGCGATGAGCACACCGCGCTTCATGCGGTCGGCGTACGACTCGGCGCACAGCTCCATCACCAGGAAGGGCCGGCCGTCGTCGAGGACACCGGCGTCGAAGAGGTCGACGACGAACGGGTGCGACGACATCCGCCCGGCGGCGTGCGCCTCACGGAGGAACCGGCGACGATCGTGCTCGTCGTCGAGGGTGCGATTCTCGACCTTGACGGCGACCTCCCGGCCGACCGAACCCTGGGCGGCACGATAGATCGTCGCGTAGCCGCCCCGGGCGAGCAGCTGAAGCTCGCCGAGGCCGGGGATGACGGGTGTGCTCACAGGGGAGAACTTAGCGGCTCGTAGATGCGGCCGGATATCCCATCGCCGACTCGCAGGCCGCAAGGACCCGTTCGGCCGAGACGCGACTACGCACATCGTCGGCTCGGAGTCCGACGGCGAGCCGAGCCTGCTCCAGCGCCTCCGCCGGTCGGCCGTCCGCGAGCAGGGCCCGGGCGTACAGGGCGACCGCCTGCCGACGGGCGAACAACATCGACGGGGCGTACGGCGCTTCGGCCAACGGGCGCAGCACGTCGAGCGCCTCGCGTACGCGGCCACTGGCCAGGTGCGCCGCGCCGAGCAGCGCCTTGGGCCCGACCTGCGCCGACTCCAGTACGCCGTGCGCCCGGGTCAGCGTCAGCACCCGCCGGGCGTCGCGCTCGGCGCCTTCCGGGTCGCCCTGCTCCAGGCTGATGAAGCCGCGGATGCTCCCGGCCATGCCGAGCAGGAGGGGGTGGTTGACCCGCTCGCCGTACTCCAGGGCATCGCTGAGCAGGTCGGCGGCGTGCCCGAGTTCGTTCAGCTCCCGCGCGATGACGCCCCGGACGACCAGGGCGAACCCGCGTCCCCAGAGATCGTTGGCGGCGGCGAAGTCCCGGTACGCCCGCCGGGCGTCACGGTCGGCGGAGTCGAGTTCGCCCAGCTCGGCGGCGGCGTACGCGTCGACGGCCCGGAGAGTGCCGACCGCCCACACCTCGCCGACGCGTTCTCCGAACGGCAGGAACACCCGGGCGAGCCGCTGGGCGTCCTGGAGCCGTCCGGAGAGCAGCCGGTTGAACGCGAGCGCACCCCGCAGCCAGGCCCGCCCGACCGGGTCGTGCAGTTCGGCGAACAGCCGGGCCGCTCGGGCCAGCGCCGCGTCCGCCCCGGCGAAGTCGCCCCGGGTCGTGGTGACCCACGCGAGGTTCTGCAACGACCAAGCCTGCGACCGGCGATCCCCGGCGCCCACGGCGACCTGGTACGCCGCCGTGAAGCGACTGCCCGCGTCGGCCAGCCGCCCGTTGAGGAAGTCCGCCATGCCCAGGCGGCGCATCGCTTCGGCGCGTTCGGCCGGAGCGTCCACCGCGGTCGCCACGGTCAGCGCCTCGTGCCAGCATTCGGAGCCCCGGGCGGGGTCGCCCAGCTCCCGATGGGCGCGCCCGGCCAGCAGCAGGGCGGCAGCGCGGGCGCGGCCGTCGTCGCCCGCGTTCGCGGCGATCTTCTCCGCCTCGACCAGGGCCTCGGCCGGGCGGCCCGATTGGAGCAACGCCCGGGTGTGGACCAGCCAGATCTGCACCGGCAGCGGCACCGATCCGGTGGTGGCGAGCTTGCGGGCCCGGGCGGTCAGGTCGAGCGCGGTGACCGGCTCACCGGCGTGCGTGGCCCGGGTCGCCGACCGGCCGAGCGCGGCGACGCCGAGCGTCGCGACCGACCGCGCGGACGAATCCGGGCGCAGCCGGATCGCGTCGGCGAGGAAGGCCGCCCGTTCGGCGTGCTCGGCGATGAACTCGTCGCGGGCGTCGTCGGAGAAGCCGGCCAGCGACGGGGGCAACGCCCGGCCGCTGGGTGCGATCCAGGCCGGGGAGTGCTGGCGCGAGCCGCCGGAAGTGCGGTCCAGCTCGGCGTCGGAGCGCTGGCCGACCTGGTCGGTGAGCAGCCCCCGAGCGGCCCACTCGGTGAGGAACGCGTGCCGCTCGGCCAGATCCGCCTTCGAGATTCCGGCGTACGCCGCCTCGCGCAGCAGTGGGGTGGCGAAGGCGTACCCACCGCGCTGGCGTCGCAGCATGCGCCGGGCGAGCAGTTCGTCCACCGCCCGGTCGAGTTCCACCGCGACGACCGCGGCCGGGCGGCCGTCCCGGGACGAACGGCGTTCCCGCAACGCCTCCAGGGCTCCGGCCGGCGTGCTGTCGCCGACGACCGCCGCGTCCCGCAGCACCGAACGAGCATCGGGCGGCAGCGCGTCGATACGCGCGGCGAGCACCGCGGCCAGATCCCGGGAGAGCAGCCGGGCGTCCAGCGACCCCGGCGTGAGCCGCCACTTCGTGTCGCCGTCGGTCTCGACCGGACGGGTCGCCGAGCGCGGGCTCGGCCCACGGGTGAGCGCACCGCGCTCCATGAGCAGCGTGACCAGTTCGGCCAGGTAGAACGGATTACCCTGCGCGGTCGCGAGCAGTCGGTCCTCGTCCGCCTGCGGCAGCCGGCCGCCCCGGAGGTAGCTCGACAGCAACCGGGCGGCGTCGGCGCCCCGCAGCGGCGGCAGCGCCTGCACCTCGGCGTCGGCGAGCCGGGTCAGCAGACCGGCGGTACGCACCAACTCCGGGCGGCCCAGCAGGACGACCAGCACCGGACCGTCGAGTTCCTCCAGCGTGACGCCGAGGGCGTCCACTGTCTCCGGAGTGGCGTCGTGCAGGTCGTCCACGATCACGACCAGCGGCGACTCCAGCGTCAGCGCCGAGAGCAGCTGGGCGACGGCGGTCGCGAGGACCTTGATGTCGACCCCCGTACGCTCCACGCCGTCCGGCAGCCCGTCGCCGATCGCGGGCGCACCCGACGCCGGGTCGGCGGCCACCCCGAGCAGGGTCAGCAGATACTCGGTCGGGATCTCCGGTACGGGCTGCTCCGGGCCCACCCGGGTGGCGAGGCGGCTGGACAGTCGCCGCAGCCGTTCCTCCACGGCGGGTCGCGTCAACGCGGTCGACGAGGCGTCGACGGGCAGCCCGATCGCGGTGCGGACCAGGTCGGCCAGCGGCGCCAGCCGGCGGCGCTCGCCGAAGGCGGCACAGTGGACCGACAGCACCCGGGTCCCGGTGTCGATCCGGCGGGTGGCGAACCGGCCCGGCCCGATGTCGTAGCCGGCCGCGTACCGCTCGACCTCGGCCGCGAACCGGGTCTTGCCGATGCCCGCCTCGGCCGTCATGACCAGGACACGCGGCTGTGCCCGGTCGATGACCTCGGCGAGCCGGCCGATCACCCGGCCCAGCTCGGCTTCGCGCCCGACATAGGAGGCCTCGTCGCCGATGCCGCTCCGGGTGCCGGGCGCGTCATGCAGGCCGAGCAGCTCGAACGTCTCGACCGGATCGCGTTTGCCCTTCAGCCGCAGTGGCCGCAGCTCCCGCCAGCCGGCCAGATGCCGGGTCGCCGAGGCGGTACGCGCACCGGCGTACACCGCGCCGATCGCGGCGGCGTCGGCCAGCCGGGCAGCGGTGTTCACGGTGTCGCCGATGACGGTGTACTCCAGCCCCGCCTGGACTCCGGCGATGACCTCGCCGGTGTTGAGCCCGACGCGCAGCCCCAGCGGAGCACCGCCGCCCCGCTCGTCGTCGAGCACCCGGCGGACCGCCCGCTGCATCGACAGCGCCGCGCGGACGGCCCGCTCGACGTCGTCCTCGTGCGCGACCGGGGCGCCGAAGACGGCCATGATCCCGTCGCCGGTCAGCTTGTCGACGTGCCCGCCGAAGGTCTTCACCGCACCGGCGAGCGCCGACATGACCCGGTCGGTCACCGCGCCGACCCGCTCCGGGTCCAGTTCCTCCGACCAGGAGGTGAAGTCGGAGAGGTCGCCGAAGAGGACGGTCACGTTCCGCCGCTCGGCCTGCGGCAGGTCCGCCGCGCCGGGCAGCGCCGCACCGCAGTTGTGGCAGAAGTTGGCCCCGGGCACCGCCACCGTGCCGCAGATCGGGCAGGTCACGGGTTGCCCCGGAGGTAGGCCAGTTGCGACCGGACGGTCCACTCGGCAGCCATCCGCACGCCGGGGTCGACGTCGGCGTACACGATCCGGACGACGTCCTCCGGCGTCTCCGCGCCCTGACGCAGCGCGTCGCGTACCTGCTCCAGGCGCTCCAGGCGGTGCTGGAGCAGCCAGTTCGCCGCGGCGGCGCAGTCGGGCAGGATCGGCCCGTGTCCTGGCAGGACGGTGACGCCCTCCAGCTCGCTGAGGGTCTTCAAGGTCTCCAGGTACGCCCCGACGTCGCCGTCCGGCCACATCACGACGCTGCTGCCCCGGCCGAGGATCGCGTCGCCGGTGAAGATCACCCGATCACCGCCCCGGTCGACGAGGAAGGAGACCGAGTCGCTCGTATGCCCGGGGCTGGGCACGACGGACGCGCCCTCGATCACCTCGGCGACGCGCTCCGGGGCGATCCGCTCCGCCCCGGCCACCTCGATCAACCGCGGTACGCCTTCCACGTGATCAACGTGACCGTGCGTGATCGTCGTATACCTGATTGCGCCGATCGCCCGGAGATGCTCGTCGTCCGCCGGACCCGGATCGATCGCCAGTACGCCGTCCACAACCCAGGTGTTGGTGCCGTCCAGGGTCATCGGAGAAGGGTTGGGCGCGAGCAAATGCCGGATGAACCCGGGCAGACCGGACTCCGGACCCCACCCCGCTCGCGCCCCAACCCCATTAGTCACGTCACGATGTTACGTCGCTCTCAGCGACGCTCCTTACCTGCTTTTCCGCACGGTGGGACTATTCGCTGACTTCGGCGATGACCTCGACCTCGACCGGCGAACCGAGCGGCAGCTCGCTGACGCCGACGGCGCTGCGGGCATGCCGGCCGGCCTCCCCGAAGACCGCCCCGAACAGCTCGGAAGCGCCGTTGACGACGCCCGGCTGGCCGGTGAAGCCCTCGGCGCTCGCCACGAACCCGGCGATCTTAACGATCTTGACGACCTTCTCCAGGCCGACGAGCGCGTCGATGGCGGCCAGGGCGTTCAGCGCACACCGCGCGGCCAGCTCCTTGGCCAGCTCGGGCGCGACCTCCGCGCCCACCTTGCCGGTCGCGAGCAGCTTGCCGTCGGCCATCGGCAACTGGCCGGAGACGTAGACGTGGGCGCCGGACTGGACGGCCGGCACGTACGCCGCCACCGGCGGCACGACGTCCGGCAGCGTGAGGCCCAGCTCGGCCAGCCGGTCGAACGGGTTCACCCCGGACGCGGGAACGTCGGACACGGGAACCTCGGACATCACGCCTCCTTCGGCCGCTTCATGTACGCGACCAGCTGCTCGGGGTTCGGGCCGGGCACGACGGCGACGAGCTCCCAGCCGTCGGCGCCCCAGTTGTCCAGGATCTGCTTCGTGGCGTGCACCAGCAGGGGCACGGTGGCATATTCCCACTTCGTCAAGGAGACCGTCATGAAGACAAGGTATCCATGACGACCGGGGTGTGAGACAGCGGGACGCGGGCTGCGGCGGGTTGTCCGGGGCCGATATGCTGGGCCGCCTTACGACACTGGGGAGCAGAGCAATGACCGACCCGAACCGACCGTCGGAGGAGCATCCGGCGCCGGGCAGCTACCCGCCGCCCGCCGATCCGTTCGCCACAGGCGGGTACCCGGAGCACACTGCGTCCTCCGGTCAGCCTGCCTACCCGGGCAGTCCGGCGACTCCGTCGAGCCCGGCCCAGCCGCCGGCGTACCCGGCGACTCCGGAGCAGCCACCCGCATACCCGCCCGCGCCGCAGTACGGGCAGCAGCCCCAATACGGGCAGCAGCCCCAATACGGGCAGCAGCCGCAGTACGGGCAGCCCGCGCAGCCGGCGTACCCGCCGACCACTCCGCCCACGACCCAGCTGCCGCAGTACGGCCAGCCCGCGCAGCCCCCGGCGTACGGGCAGCCCGCGCAGCCGGCCCAGCCGCAGTACAACCCGGGCGCCGCCCAGGTGCCGCCGTACGGAACGCCGCCCACGTCGGGCGGGCCGACCTCGGGCGGCGGCTACCCGGCCGGGGCGTACCCGACCTCGGGTCAGGCGTACCCCACGACCGGGCAGACCTTCCCCGGCGCCGGCTACCCGACGACCGGCTTCCCCGGCCAGCCGGAGCAGCCGAAGAAGAAGAGCAAGGCGCCGATGATCATCGGCATCACGCTCGCCGTCGTGCTCGTCCTCTGCCTCGGCGGCGGCGTGGGCGCGTACTTCCTGCTGAAGAACACCGACCAGGGCGGGCAGGGCGCGGCCGACCCCAAGGCCGCGGCGACCGCCTTCCTGGAGGCCTTCTACAAGGACCAGAGCGCCACCGACGCGGAGAAGACGATCTGCGCCCAGGCGCGCGACTCCAAGACGATCACCCAGCAGGTCGACGCGATCAAGAAGCTGGCCGACACCTACTCCCGGCCGACGTTCGCCTGGGACACGCCCGCGGTCAGCGACACGACCGAGAAGGACGCGAAGGTCACCGTCAAGCTCACCATGACCACGGCCGATGAGAAGGTCAGCAAGCAGGAGCTTGTGCTGACCACCATCAACGACCAGGGCTGGTGGGTCTGCGACGTGCAGTCGAAGTAAGTGCCTGCATAGCAGGTAGCCTCAGCAGTGTGACTACCTCGGCTTCGAGCGACGGGCCGGCCGCCAACCAGTGGCCGGCCCGCCTCCATGTGGTCACCGGGAAGGGCGGGGTCGGCAAGACCACCGTCGCGGCGGCGCTGGCCCTCGGGCTGGCCGCCGGCGGACGGCGCACCCTCCTGGTCGAGGTGGAGGACCGGCAGGGCATCGCTCAGCTCTTCGACCGTGACCCGCTCCCCTACGAGGAGCGGACGATCGCGACGACGCCCGGCGGCGGCGAGGTCCGCGCGCTGGCCGTCGACCCGGAAGAGGCGCTGCTGGAGTACCTCACGCTCTTCTACCACCTGGGCGCGGCCGGTCGGGCGCTGCGCAAGGTGGGCGCCATCGACTTCGCCACTACCATCGCCCCCGGCCTGCGGGACGTGCTGCTGACCGGCAAGGTCAAGGAGGCGACCACCCGCACCGACAACCAGGGCAAGCGGGTCTACCACGCGGTCGTCCTCGACGCGCCGCCCACGGGCCGGATCGGGCGCTTCCTCAACGTCACCGCCGAGGCGGCCAAACTGGCCAAGATGGGGCCGATCAAGACCCAGAGCGAGGGCGTCGCCGCCCTCCTGCGCTCCCCCATGACCGCGGTCCACCTGGTCACCCTGCTGGAGGAGATGCCCGTGCAGGAGACCATCGACGCCGCGCGCGAGCTCCGCGGCCTCGGCATCCCGGTGGGCAAGGTGATCGTCAACGCCGCGCATCCGCCGTTGCTCGAAGGGGTACGCAAAGTGACGCAGGCGGAGCTCCGCCGAGGTCTGGCCGCAGCCGGCCTGGCGACGGACCGGCCGACCGTCGTGGGGCTCCAGGAGCAGGCGCAGGCCTATCTCGCCCGGCGCACGGTCGAGACCGAACTGCGAGGTGAGCTGGACGAGGTCGGCCGCCCGGTCGTGGAACTGCCGCTGATCCCGGGTGGCATCGACTTCGCCGCCTTGCGGGAGATCGGCCGCCTCCTGGGGGCGGCAGCATGACTGGTGAGCAGCCTGTGCTCGACGTCGACGCGGTGATCGGCGATCCGGAGATCCGGATCGTGGTCTGCTGCGGTTCGGGCGGGGTGGGCAAGACGACCACGGCGGCCGCGCTCGCGCTGCGAGCCGCGGAGAAGCACGGACGGCGTACGGTCGTGCTCACGATCGACCCGGCGCGCCGGTTGGCCCAGTCGCTCGGCCTGACCGAGCTGGACAACACGCCCCGGGCGGTCCCCGGCCTCGACGGCGGCCACGAGAACGGCGGCGATAGCGGCGGCGAGCTGAACGCCATGATGCTCGACATGAAGCGCACGTTCGACGAGATCGTCGCGGCGCACACCGAGCCCAAGCGAGCCGCCGAGATCTTCGCCAACCCCTTCTACCAGGCGATGAGCTCCACCTTCTCCGGTACGCAGGAGTACATGGCGATGGAGAAGCTCAGCCAGCTCCGGTCGACCGACGAGTGGGACCTGATCGTCGTCGACACCCCGCCGTCGCGGTCCGCGCTGGACTTCCTGGACGCGCCCGCCCGGCTGGGCCGATTCCTGGACGGCCGGATGCTGCGGCTGCTGCTGGCCCCGGCCAAGGCTGGCGGCCGGAGCATGTTCTCCCTGGTCACCGCCGGATTCGGGGTGGTCTCGAAGACCGTGCAGAAGATCCTCGGCGCCCAGCTGCTCTCCGACCTGTCGGGTTTCGTCTCGGCGCTGGACTCGATGTTCGGCGGCTTCCGGGAACGGGCCGAGCAGACCTACCGCGTCCTGCAGGATCCGCAGACGGCCTTCCTCGTCGTGGCCGCGCCCGAACCCGACGCCGTACGGGAGGCTGCCTTCTTCGCCTCCCGGCTGGGCGTCGAACGGATGCCGCTGGCCGGTCTGCTGCTCAATCGCGTACACCATTGTCTGGTCGATCTGGACGCGGACACCGCGCTGGCGGCGGCGGACGAGCTGACCGGCGTCTCGGACCTGACCGCGGACGCCTTGCGGGTGCACGCGGCGCTGGCGGCGCAGGCGGCGCGCGAGCGAGCGGTGATCTCGCGATTCACGGGCGAGTTCGGGCACGTGCCGGTGCTGGAGATCGAGGCGCAGGCGACTGACGTGCATGACCTCGACGGGCTGCGCGCCATCTTCTAGCGGCAGCCCGTCGAGGGCGGTCTACGGCAGCGTCTGGAGCGGCTCCGCCGGCAGGCAGAACGGCGGGCAGAGCCAGGTCTGGACGCCGTCGTTGCGACCGGGCGGCGTGGTCGGCCCGCCGGGCCCACCGGGACCACCCGGGCCGCCGCCACCGGCGCTGATCTGGATCGTGACGTTGCTGCCCTTGCTGGTCGAGCCGCTCGGGCTGGTGCCCGCGACGGTCCCGGCCGGGCAGGACGAGGCCACCGGCTTCTTGTCGACGTCGACGGTGAAGCCCTTGTTCTTCAGGATCGAGGTCGCGTCGGCCACCGACTTGCAGGTCACGTTGGGGATGCTGACCTTGGTGCCGAAAGCGATCTTGGAGCTGGGCTTCTCGAACTGCACCGAGGGCTTGTTCTTCATGGCGTCCTTGAGCGTGTACGCCACCGCCGGGTTCACCACCCCGCTGTGCGGATCCTTGCCGCCGAGATTCCTCCGGCTGACGTTGTTGTGGATGTAGTCCGGGTCGGCGACGATGCCGGCGACCGCGAGCTGCTTGGTCGTGATCATGAAGGACGCGGTGCGCTCGTCGTCGGTGGTGCCGGTCTTGCCCGCGATCGGCTTGCCGACGATGCCCTTGGTTGTCCGGGCGGTGCCGTCCTCGCACTTGCCCCAGAGCGACTTGTCGCCCACGGGGCAGCGGGCCGCGTCGATCGCGGCGCGCGCGACGTCCACCTTCACCCGCTGCTCACAGCGCGGGTTGGCGACGTCGAGGCTGGCTCCGTTGTGGTCGATGATCGCCTCGACCGGGATCGGCTGGCAGTACTTGCCGTCCGCGGCCAGCGTCGCGAGTGCGTTGGCCATCTCCATCGGGGTGTTCTCCGTGACGCCGAGGGTGAACGCGCCCCAGGCGTCCGGGTGTGCCGCGTAGTACGCGTCGTCGCAGCACTTCGTGGCGTTGCCCCGGAAGGTCAGGCCGAGTTCCTTGGCCGCCGCGACTGCCTTCTCCGGCCCGACCCGCTGAATCAGTGCCGCGAAGTAGGTGTTCACCGAGCGGCCGAAGCCCGACCACATGTTGCGTACGCCGTTCATCCAGCTCGGGTTGGCGTTGACCGGGCACCAGTAGCCGCCGCAGCTGGCGGGGCCGGACGCGACCGGGTACCGGGAGACGAACGGGCTGACCGCGTTGATCGTGTAGTCGAGCGGGAAGCCGTTCTCCAGCGCCGCGACCATCGTGAAGAACTTGAAGGTCGAGCCGAACTGGTAGCCGTACTGGTCGCCGCTCATCAGCGGGTTCACCGTGTTCGGATAGGTGCCCCGGATGCCCTTCTTCGACTTCGCCGGGTCGGTCGACAGGCCGTTCTTCGGGCTCGCCGCGTCGTCGATCTTGAAGTTGCGGTTGACCGCCATCGACCGGACCTTGCCGGTGCCGGGCTCGACCGAGACCACCATCAGCGCGTGCTTCTTGCCCGTGGCCAGGTACTTCTCGACGTTCTTCTTCGACGCGTTCTGGGTCGGGACGTCCAGCGAGGAGACGATCTTGTAACCGCCGGTCTTCAGCGCCCGCTCACGCTCGTAGGAGTTCGCGCCGAACGCGGGCTCGTTCATCCACCAGCGCTGAAGGAAGTCGCAGAAGAACCCGGCGCTGGCGACCAGCGTGGCCGTGCAGCCGTTCGGCGCCGGCTTGCCGGTGATCTTCAGCTCGGTCGCCTTGGCCTTGGCGGCCTGCTCGGCCGAGATCGCCCCGATCTCCAGCATCTGGTCGATGACCCAGTCGCGCCGGTTCTTGCCCTCCTTGAACGCGTCCTCGTCGGTCGAGCCGTCGTCCATCACCGGGTTGTACGCGCTCGGCGACTTGACCAGGCCGGCCAGGAACGCCGCCTCCTCGACGGTCAGGTCCTTCGGCTCCTTGCCGAAGTAGACCTGCGACGCCGCGTAGATCCCGTACGCGTGGTTGCCGAAGTACGCGATGTTGAGGTAGCCCTCCAGGATCTGGTCCTTCGTGAGCTTCTTCTCGATCGCCAGCGAGTACTTCACCTCGCGGAGCTTGCGGGCGTTCGTGTCGACGGCCGCGTCGAGCACGTCGTTCGGGTTGTTCGCGGCGTACGTGATCGACAGCCGGACGTACTGCATCGTCAGGGTCGAGGCGCCCTGCTGGGTCTCGCCGGAGTTCTTGTTGGCCACGAAGGCCCGCGCGATGCCCTTGACGTCTACGCCGTTGTGCTCGTAGAACTTGTGGTCCTCGGCGGCGATCATCGCCTGCTGCATCACCTTGGGAATCTCGTCCAAGGCGATGTCCTGTCGGTTCTCGTCATAGATCGAGGCCAGCAGGGTTCTGCCGTCGTTCGCGTAGATCTTGCTCATCTGGGGCGACCGCTTCACCGTCAGCTCGGTCGGCAGATCCGCGAACGCCTGCGCGCCCGACTTGGCCGCCAAACCGGACATCGCGATCGCCGGGAACGCCGCCGCCGCCACCACGACACCCGCGAGCACACCGCAGATCAGCAGCGACAACACATTCGCGAACACGTTGTGATCGCTCTTACGCATCCGGCTTCACCGCCTGGGGGTCTATTGACGGGGGAACGGGGTATCCCACCGGTCGGCTCAGTGTACGAGGAGCGGCGATAGGCCGCTGCTCACCTTGGCGCGGCCGAAATGCGACACCGATCGCCCGCAGCTTCGTTGGTCAAGACGCACGACCCCCGGTGTGCGGTTGCCCTACCCCAGGCAACGTCCGCCCGGTACCCCTTCGGGGGGATCGGGCCCCGTCCCAGCCGAAGAAGATCCACATATGGCACGCCGGAGCGAAGCGCGCAGAAAAATCCGTTTGAGGCGATTTTGCCGACAACATTGCGTAATCGCCTGACTACGGAGCATGATGGTCCGGCGAGCAATGCCGCCCGTCGAGGGGTAAAGACGGGGAGGAGGTCTGCGTTCGCCTGCCCTGCGCGGGGCGGGAGAGCGTCAGAAGACCCCAGGGGCGGCGAGGGGGAACGCAAGGGGGGACGTGAAGCATGAATTCCGACTGGCCCAGCATGGCTGCATGCCGGAACGGAGACCCGGACGCACTGTTCGTCCAGGGTGCGGAACAGAACGTAGCGAAGCGCATCTGCCGGGGCTGCCCGGTGCGGTACGAGTGCCTGGCAGACGCACTCGACAACCGCATCGAGTTCGGCGTGTGGGGCGGCATGACCGAGCGTGAGCGGCGCGCGCTGCTCCGCCGCCACCCACAGGTGATCAGCTGGCGCCGCACGTTCGAAACCGCGCTCAAGGAGCAGACAACCAGGCAACTGGTCACAGCGTGAGAAAACCGGCGGCGGGGGCGATCTGGCAAACCCCCACCGCCGGTTTTTGCTACCCACACTCACCGCACTCACCGCACTCACCGCACTCACCGCTCCGCCGCGCTCACCGCGCCGCGCTCCGCCGCCGCGCCCGCGCCGCCCGCCCATCGCCCCGTTGATCATGGAGTTAACTGTTGTGTCGACGGCGTGTCGGCACCGGAAAGTCCATGATCAACGCGCTTGAGGGCCGACGCGGGGTGGCCAAGTGGGGTGGGGGTGGGGTGGAGGGTGGGGGCTTAGAGGCCGAGCTGGCGCTTCACCTCGGCGCTCACCCGGCCACCGTCGGCCTTGTCGCCGACCGCGGCCCGTGCGGCCTTCATCGCCGGGCCTATCGAGCCCGGTCCGGAATAGTCGCCACCGGCGAGCGCGGCGGTCACGGCCGCGGTCAACTCGTCGTCCGTGAGCTGCTGCGGCAGGTACGCCAGAAGCACAGCCTCCTCGGCCTTCTCCGCGGCGGCCGACTCGGCGCGACCAGCACCGGCGAACGCCTCCGACGCCTCGGCGCGCTTCTTCGCCTCCTTGGTCAGCACCGTCAGCACTTCGCTGTCGGTCAGCTCCTTCTTGACCTTCCCGGCGACCTCGGCGTTGCCGATAGCAGCCAGCGCCATCCGCAGCGTCCGGGTGACGGTCTCGTCCCGGGCCTTCATCGCGTTCCGCATGTCCGCCGTCAGGCGGTCCTTCAGCGTGCTCACGATCGAAGAAACTACGCTAGTGGGCATGGGTTCGCTCGGGAAAATCGCCGCCGGCGCCGTCGTGGCGGGCGCGGCCACCTTCGCGTACGCGTCGCTGGTCGAGCGCAACATGTTCACGTTGCGCCGGTTCGACGTGCCGGTCCTCGCTCCGGAATCGGAGCCGCTCCGCATCCTGCACCTGTCCGACCTGCACATGACGCCGGGTCAGACACGCAAGCAGCGCTGGGTGGCTCAGCTGGCCGGGCTCGACCCCGACCTGGTGATCGTCACCGGGGACAATATGGGCCATCCGGGCGTGCTGCCGGCGCTCAGCGAGGCGCTGACGCCGCTGCTGGCGTACCCGGGCGCGTTCGTCTTCGGCTCCAACGACTACTCCGGCCCGGTATGGAAGAGCCCGTTCAGCTACTTCGGCCACGACCCGGAGATCGATGGCGCGGACACCTACCGGCACGGCGTCGAACTCCCCCACGAGGAACTGCGAGCGCTGTTCACCGCGGCGGGCTGGAGTGACCTGAACAACGCCCGCGACTCGATCAAGGCCGGCGGCCGCGTCGTCGACCTGGTCGGAGTGGACGACCCGCACATCGACCGCGACGACTACACCGGCTTCCGGCGTACGCCCGAGGCAGCGCTCGCCATCGGAGTCAGCCACACGCCGGAGCCCCGCGTACTCGACGAGATGGCAGCCGACGGCTGCGATCTCCTCCTCGCCGGGCACACCCACGGCGGCCAGGTACGCGTACCCGGCGTAGGCGCCCTGGTGACCAACTGCGGACTGGACCGGAGCATGGCCCGGGGCCTGCACCGCTGGCTCGGCACCGACGCGTGGCTGCACGTGAGCGCGGGCCTCGGTACGCACCCGACCGCGCCGATCCGGTTCGCCTGCCGGCCCGAAGCCTCGATCCTGACCCTGATCCCCCGCTGATCCGTTCTTGATCCGCTCGCGGCGGCTCGGGGAGTTCTGGGGGATACCCAGTTTGGCGGGGGCGGGGGCGTCCGCTACTATTTCCGAGTTGCCATCGGGGTATGGCGCAGCTTGGTAGCGCGCTTCGTTCGGGACGAAGAGGCCATCGGTTCAAATCCGGTTACCCCGACCATGTCAGGGCCGCTCGCAAGAGCGGCCCTGAGTCGTTTACCTCCGCCTTCGTCATCCTCGGTCAGCGCTCGACCAGTGAGCGCTCGACGGGACTGCGCCCTGACCGCATGGGTTGCTACCGTGCGGCCATGTGAGGGACGACGAAAGCCAGCGCTCCGCGGATCAAGGAGCCGACCCGGCCCAAGGCGAACCCCTGGCTTGTCGGCTTGACCTGGTTCGGTGCCGGGATGTTCCTCATCGGCCTGACGGCCTTCACTCTCGGGCTGGACAATCGGTGCTATGCGGGCCCGAACGGAGATGTCTGCAAGGTCGACTTGACCGAGATCAACGTTCTGGTGCTCGTCGGGATTCACATGCTGTCGGCGAGTCTCGTGACCTGGGCCATCGCGGCGGCCGCAGCCGGCGTCCGCTGGCGCAGCGGCGACGAACGCCATTAGTGGTCGGCCCCCGATGGGCGTCCGAGTCAGGTCGCGGATCGACCCACGGCCTGTTGGACGGCGGAAACGTTAGCCTACCCTAAGTTCATGACGTGGCGGCTGCGACATCGAGCACGCTCGCATGGGCTGTCGACAGCCGGTGCAGTTATCGTCAAGACGCTGCGGAACTGGCCGGCTACCGAGGATGACGTATGAGCGACAGCGAGGCACGGCAGGAATCGCTGCACGACGTGCTCGGCGGCTATCGCGGTGCGGTGGACGCGACCGTCGGGCCGCTGGCGTACGTGGCCGGGTATCTCGCCGGCGGCAAGTCCATAGCGTGGGGGGCGATCGCTGCCGGCGTCGCCACCGTCGGTGTGGGGCTGTGGCGCTGGCGGCGCGGCGGGAAGCTCACGGCTGTCCTGCTCGGCGCGCTCGGCGTCGGGGTGGCCGCCACGATCGCGCTCTACACCGGACGCGGCTCGGACTTCTTCCTGGCTCGGCTGGCCAGCAATGTGGTCAGCGCGCTCGCCTGGTCGGTGAGCATCGTCGCCCGGTGGCCGTTGCTGGGTGTCGTCGTGGGCACTGTCCTCGGGCAGAAGACGCGCTGGCGGAAGGATCCGTGGCTGCGGCGCGGCTATCAGCGCGCGAGCTGGATCTGGGTCGGCCAGTACGCCGTCCGCATCGCGGTCTTCACCCCGCTCTGGCTCGCCGACGCGACCACCGCTCTCGGCTTGACGCAGGCCGCGCTGACCTGGCCGCTGGTCGCCGCCTGCCTGGCGTTGAGCTGGGTGGTGCTGCGGAAGGCGCTTCCGGAGGCCCATCCCGGCATTCGGCATCCCGTCACGGCCGAGTCCCTGGCGGAGACGCCCGATCCCGATCGGGTCCGCTGACCCGTTTCCCTTCGTTGATCATGGGTTTTCCGGCTTCGCCACACCGTCGACACCACAGTTAACTCCATGATCAACGGGGACAGGGCGGGGACAGGGCGGCGGCGCGAGCAGGGCGGCGAGGCGAGCGGGCGGCGGCGGGACGGGGCGCAGGCGGAGGGGGCGGGCGGGGGCGGCTAGCTGGAGAGTTGGGCGAACCGCGCGAGGGCGAACCGGAACGCGTCAGGTTCGATCCGCTCCCCCCGCGCGAACGGGTATTCGAGCTGGTAGACGGCGTACAACAGCAGGACGACCATGACCGTGAGCCCGACGGTGAAGATGAGTTGGGGCACGAGCCCGGCGATGTCGAACAGGTACGCGAAGGCGATGGTCAGCAGCCCGCCGCCGACGAGCAGGAACCACATCACCAGCGGGAGTCCGCGCGTGGAGGCGGTTGCGCGGGCGGTGCGGGCTTCGGAGGCGGTCGTGAGGGCGTTCATCGCGGCTTCGTAGGAGTCGACTGTGGCGTCGGACGCGTCAGCGTCCGGGGCGGTGCCGCGGACCGCCTCGCGAAGCCGGTCGAGCGTGTTCCAGCCGTTGAGCGGGACTGACTCGTGGTGTTGCATCGCCGGCCATTCGTCCCGGATGACCTGTTCGGCGTACGAGCGGGCGAGCAGGTGGATCTCGGAGCGGGCCGGGTCCTGGACGTTCTCGGCGTACGCGTAGACGTCGACGAGCGCGGTGGCTTCGGTGAAGGAGTCCTGGCGGGCGGAGCCCATCTGGTCCCAGACGGTGATGACGACGAAGGCCAGCACGATGGCGTACAGGACGCCGACGACGGCGAACACCATGCCGATGGCGTCGACGTAACCGTCGTGCCGTTCCCGGGCGGCGTCGGTGAACCGCTGGACGACGATGACGATGCCGGCCGCGACGAGTGCCGTGACGACGGCGACCAGGATGCCGGCGAAGATCAGTCCCACGTAGACCAGAACGGCGTCCGTCACGCCTCGTAACGGGCGGCGTTGTGCTCGTTATGCGGATGATCGCGTACGCCGTGGCCGGGGCGATTCCGCTGGTCGGGCTGGCCGCCATGAGCGCTGCCGGACCCGAAGCGGTGAGGTCGTGCGGCGCGGTTCAGGTGCGTACCGCCGCCACCGGGCCGTCCACATTAGTCACCGTCGGGGCGGACGGCGTACCGGTGTCGATCCGAGTCCTCCCCCAGCGGATCAACGCGATCGGCCGCGACGACGACAACTCGCTCTATGGCATCGCACAGCCCGTGGGCGCGCGGGCACAGTTCGTGCGCATCTCCGCGCTTGGGCAGATCAGCATGCTCGGTGCCGCGCGCGGCCTCGGCGACGTCTTCGTCGGCACCGCGCACGCCGGAAGACTGCTCCTGCTGAGCGGAAGAGACCTGGTCACGGTGCGAATCGCCGGGCTGGCCCGGACCGTGGTGCCGCTGAGCGCGCCGGTGGAGATCGGCGACTGGGCCTTCGATCCCACACGCCGAGCACTGCTCTCGATTTCGACCGCGTCCGGCCGGCCGGCGTTGATCTCGGTCGACCCGACGATCGGCACAGTCACGACGCTCGGTTACCCGGCCGGCTTGCCTCGCGACAGCTACGGCGCGATCTGGCTCGGTCACGACGCGCTGTTCGCCCTCCAGAACGAAACCGGCACGACCTATCGCGTACCGCTCGGCGGGCAGGCGGCCACGCGGGTAGCGATGGGCGTACCGGTCACGGCCGCCGACGCCGCGAGCTGCGCGGTTGTTCCGACTCCGCCCGCGAGTCCCTCGCCGTCGCCGGTCTCGCCTTCTCCAGTGGTACGCCCAACGCCGAGCCCGAGTCCGGTCAGTCCGTCCCCGTCCCCTTCGCCGTCGGCATCCCTGATCTCGCCGACGGCGATCGCAGTCCCGCCCAGCCCGACGGCTCCGCCCAGCCCATCAAGGCCGCCCAGCCCATCGAGCCTGCCCAGTCCGCCGAGTCCGCCGAGTCCGCTCAAGCCTCCGGCGGTCGTGGTGCCGCCGAAGCCCGCCCGAGTCGTGCCGCGAGTCGTGCCGCCGCCATTGATCCCCCGACCGGTTCCGCCACAGTCACCGGTTCTCCCGCGAGTGGTGGTGCCGCCGGCACTCCTGCCCACCCCGCCGCAGCGAATAAGTCCGATCGTGGCGAACGCAGAGTCCCACGAACAGCAACGCGAAAGGTCACGTCGCCGGGTGGCGGTCGCCGCCGCGGTGATGACGCTCGGCGCGGTTCTCGCCCGATCCCGTACGCGCACCCGCTGACCCTCGACCCCCCGCCGACCCCGCTCCGGGACCGTTGATCATGGGGTTTCCGGTCACGACACACCGCCGAGACCACAGTTAACTCCATGATCAACGGATCGGGGTGGGTGGGTGGGTGGGGGGTGGGGGGTGGGGGGTGGGTTAGGGG
>NZ_JBFBAZ010000131.1:0-22008 GCF_040682475.1 Hamadaea sp. NPDC051192 | reverse complement strand
CGATACAGGTTGAACGTCACCGACGCCGGATCCGTACCCAGCAACCGCCAACTCACCATGTTCCCCGAACTGGAGTGCACACTGGTCACACCCCGGTTCAGCTTCTCCATCTGCCGCCCCTGCTCCACCGGCGGAGACGTGGAAGTCGACGGGCTGGGCGACGAAGTCGTGGGCGAGGTGGACGGCGATGCCGACGCTGACGATGACGCAGTGGGCGACGCCGGGACCGAACCCGTGCAGGCGACGCCGTTCAAAGTGAACGAGGTCGGGTCGGTGTTGGCGACGTTGTTCCAGCTGCCGTTGAAGCCGATCGCGGTGGATCCGTTGGTGGCGATCGCGGCGTTGTAACCGGCGTCGGTCACCGTGACGTCCGCGCCGGACTGGGTGAAGGTGCCGTTCCAGCCTTGGGTGACGGTCTGCCCGGCCGGGAACGTCCAGCGCAGCGTCCAGCCACTGATCGGATCGCCGAGATTCGTGATGGTGATGTTGGCTCCGAATCCGCCCGCCCACTGGCTCGCTACGGCGTACTCGACGCGGCAGCCGGCCGCCGCCGCCGAGGCGACGAGAGTGGTGGCGGTGAGGGAGGTGGCCGTCAGAGCGGCGGCCGTGGATAGGACGAGGACGGCACGAGGCCGCCGGGGGATGCGAAGCATCCTTCCTCCTGATGCATCCGTGGAGTGTTGCCGGAGCGGTCGAGGGTGGGCGCCCCCTGGATGACCGTCCGGTCAACGTACGACCGGTTCAAACAGTCGTCAATGTCTTCTCACGGTGCAAACGGCGACGGCGAAGGACGAACCCGACCCACGAGACCGCCACGACCGCCCCGACCACAACCTGGATGACGGTCGTATACCGGGCGGGGTAGACCACCCCGGTCAGGTAGGTGTCGATGAACCCTCGGCTCAGACCGGCTTCGCCGGCCCCTCGCCGCCCCCAGCTCTCCAACGCGGTCAGCGGGCAGTGCCAGCCGAAGACCGTGCTGGTCAGCCCCCACGTCGCCATGGCCAGGTGCGGCCAGATCACCCAGGGCCAGCGCCAGGCGAGGAACCCGCCCACCACGAGGAAGACGAGCAGTCCGAAGTGCACGACCATGGTCGCCTCGGCGACCAGCCGATACCCCATGGTTCGAGGTTAACCCCGCAGGCGCGCCCGCGTACCGGAGCTGCGTTGATCATGGACTTTCCGGCTCCGACACACCGTCGAGACCTCAGTTAACTCCATGATCAACGGGCACAGAGAGGGGCGGGGGGCGGGTGAGGGTGGGGAGGGAGGGAGGGAGGGTTAGTGGGGGAGGCCTAGGCGGTTGACGGTGATGGTGCGCTGCTCCAGGCGTACCAGATGGGCGTCGAGACGCTGGTGGAAGTCGGACAGGTCGCGATCCGCGGACCAGGCCACCTCCGCCACCGCCGCGAGCCGCGGGAAGGCGCGGAACTGTACGAGCGAGGGCGTGGGCGTGTACTCGCTCCAGAGCATGCCCTGGGTGCCCAGGACGCGCCCGGCCGCGCCGGTCGGCACGGGCTCGAAGCCGTAGACCCGGTCGAGCGGGGTGTGCCCGCCGATGGCCAGCGGTTCGTCCGGCGACTGCGTCTCGTAGTGATCGAGGTAGACGAATTCTTGCGGCACCGCGACCACCTCGTGCCCGGCCTCCAGCGCGGCGCTCACCCGTTCGGCGCCACGCCAGGCGAAGATCAGCGTGTCCTTCGGCGGCGCGGCCTCGACAAGCTCGTCCCACGCCGCGATCTTGCGGCCGTGCCCGGCCAGGTGGTCGCCCATCTCCTTGATCCACCAGCCCAGCAGCTCGGCCGTGCCGCCGAGGCCCTCGTTGGCCACCCGCTTCTGCGCGGCCTCGCTCGCGGTCCACTCGTCGAGCGGCACCTCGTCCCCGCCGAGGTGCACATACTCGAACGGGAAGACCGCCACGACCTCGTCCAGCACGTCGCGCGCGAAGGCCAGCGTCGCGTCGTCGGTGTTGAGGACATGCTTCGAGATCCCCCACGCGGTACGCACCGGAAGCTGCCGTTCGGGGTCGTTGCCCAGCCACGGGTACGCGGAGATGGCGGCCTGCATGTGGCCGGGCAGGTCGATCTCCGGCATGATCCGGACACCCCGGCGCTCGGCGTACGCCACCAGGTCTCGCAACTGCTCCTGGGCGTAGAAACCGCCGTGCGGGGTCCCGTCGAACTTCCCGTCCCGAGCATGCCCCGAGTTGGACTCCGTCCGGTACGCCCCGACCTCGGTGAGCCGGGGGTACTTGTGCACCTCGAAGCGCCAGCCCTGGTCGTCGGTCAGGTGCAGGTGCAGCGTGTTGAGCTTGTGCAGGGCCAGCAGGTCGACGAATTCGCGGACGAACTCGATCGGGTGGCACCAGCGGGCGACGTCGAGCAGGGCGCCCCGCCAGGGCAGCCGGGGGACGTCGGTGATCTCGGCGTACGGGAGGCCGTCGGGGTGGGCGAGCTGGCGCAGGGTGGACACCGCCCAGCGCAGGCCGGTCTCGGTCGTCGCGAGCGCCTCGACCCCGCTGCCGTCGATCCGCAGCCGGTAGCCCTCCGGGCCGAGCTCGGCGTCCTCGATCAGCTGGAACGAGCCGCCGACGCCGGGCAGCACCTCGGCGAGCAGGCCGGTGATCGCCGGCGGGGCGGTGACCTGGGCGGACTCGGCCGGCGGCAGGACGCCGGGCGGGAAGATCGCGTGGGCCGGACGAGGGATGATCGCGGGCTCGGGCATGGGGAACTCCCTGCTGAGGGGACAGCGCTTTCCTCGACCATGATCGCAGAGTCGACGATTGATCGTGGGGCGGCTACCGCTCTCGCAAGTCTGGCGTGGGTGGCCGGCTTCCGCTCTCGCCGGTCCTATGCGGGCGGGCGGCTTCGGGGGCGGTCGTCTGTCGGTGTTCCGCGCGATAATCGGGCCATGTGCCGAAGCATCAAGACGCTGCGCCCGCCGTTCCAGGAATTGGTGACGGAGGAGGACATCCGGGCGGCCGCGCTCCAATACGTCCGCAAGATCTCCGGCTTCCGCGCGCCCGCCGCGCACAACGCCGAGGCGTTCGACCGCGCGGTCGAAGCCGTGACTCAGGCGACCGCCGAGCTGCTGGGCTCCCTGCAGGTCCGCCGGTAGCCGTCGTGGATCCTCAGCCGAGGTAGCCCTCGACCTGCGCCGCCGACCGGGCTTCGGCGTCGTCCGGGTTCTGATGGGCAGCCGCCCTGGCGCGACGCTGCCGGAGCAGATCCCAGAACTGGTCGAGTTCGACCTCGATCGCGGCCAGCCGGGGCTGCTCGGTCTCCGGGTTCAGCTGACCGGAGCTGAGCTTCGACCGGAGCTCGCGCTCCTCGGTCTCCAGGTCGTTGATGTGCTTGAGGATCTGGTCGTCGGTCAGATGCCGGCGCTTGTCGGCCTGGTCGGACATGGTGCTCCTCCTGTCGGGCGTCCCCCGCGCGGCTGGGACACGTAGCTCAGTCTGCCAGCGGATGTGGCGTCCGTCATCCGATCTTGCGGACCAGGCCACGCCAGGAGCACGCTTTCTGACGTGAGCGAGGCTGCGATCGCGGCGGCCCGCCCCTCGCGCAAATGGCTGCGGTGGGCGGCGTACTCCGTCACAGCCGCGATCGTCTTCTTCGTGCTGCGAAACCGCCTTCCCCACCCCGCCGACGTGATCAACGCCGCGCACTCCGTGGACCTCCGCTGGTTCGCCCTCGCGAGCGTCGCCCAGCTCTGCTCCCTGGCCAACTTCGCCCGTCAGCAACGGCGACTGCTCAGTGCGTTCGGCGTACGCATGACGCTTCCGCAGTCGATGGCCCTGACGCTGAGCCGGTCGGCCATCGCGATCAGCCTGCCCGCCGGATCGGCGGTGTCCGCCGCCTTCGCGTTCCAGCAGTTCCGGGCGAAGGGCGCGAGCAAGCCGGTGGCGACCGCGGTCATGGTGCTGTCCGGCGTGATGTCGTTCGTCGGGCTGGGCGTGCTCTACCTGATCGGCGGCACCGTCACCGGGCTGATCAGCCTGTGCGTCGGCGCGGCCAGCCTGGTCGGGCTGACCGCCCTGGTCGTGGTGCTGTGGCGGCGCTGGAACCCGACCTCCGACGGCCGGATCGCCCGCCTCGTACGCTCAGCGCACGACGTCGCACCCCGGCACTGGCTCCTCGCACTGCTCTTCGCGGTGGTGAACTGGTTCGCCGACCTGCTCTGCCTCTTCGCCGTCGCCCGGTCGTTCGACGTGAGCCTGTCGATCGGCGCGATCGCGGCGACCTACCTGGGCGTGCAGATCGTCCGGCAGATCCCGCTGACCCCGGGCGGCATCGGCGTGATCGAGACCGGCCTGCTCGCCGGGCTGGTCGGCGCGGGGGCCGCCAGCGCTCCGGCGGCGGCGACCGTCCTCGGCTACCGGGTGCTCTCCTGCTGGCTGATCATCCCGGTCGGCTTCCTCGCCTGGACCGCGCTGCGCCGGGCCGGACGGGCGGCGCTGGACGCGGTCACCCCGGCGCTGGACGTGGTGGCTCCGCCGCCCGTCGCGGACGCCGAACCCGAGCCCGCCCCGGTCTGACCCCGCACTCCCCCACCGCCTTGGGCACTGGGTGCAGATCACGGTTACGCATGCCTCCCGCGCCCAGATTGCCTGCACAAACGTGATCTGCAGCCAACGGGCCGTGATCTGCAGCCAACAACCGTGATCTGCTGCCAACGTCAGCCCAGCGGAAGGCGTGGACCTGCGAGTGGGGCGTTTCAAGCGCCCCTCCACGGGTACGCCCCGCGCATGGAGCGTGGGAGCAGCAAACACGGCCCCCAGCTGGACGACGAGATGGCCCGGGAGACCCGGGTGCTGACTCAAGGCAGCGGTGGTGGGCGTACCGAGGAGTGGCGGGAAGCCGAACCGGCCGGCGACGGACAACCCGAACCGAACTGGGCCCTCGAAGGCAGCATCGACGTCGCGGAAGGGGATGAAACCGACGCCGATCGGCGAGACTGGCGTGCTCGGCTGGGGTCGTTCTTGCACAAGAGCGACTTCCCAGCGGGCCGCGAAGATCTCGTGAACACCGCGCAGGCCGAGAACGCCCCGCCAGAGGTGCTCGCGGCGCTGGAGAAGCTGCCCGTCGACGGGCGGTACGCCAACGCCCGCGAGCTGTGGGGCGCGCTCGGACTGCGGATCGACGAGCGGTTCTAGCTGATCTTGAATGGGAAACGTCGCCCGGGCGAGGTTTCCCATTCAAGATCAGCCAAGTGAGCTAGAGGTACCGGACGGCGATCGACGCGAACACTTCGCGGTCGGTCCCCGGCCGGTCGAACAACCGGCGCAGGCCGCGAATCGTGGGGTCGTCGGCGTCCAGCCCGGCAGCCTCCGCGGCCTGCTTCCAGCGTTCCTCGTCACCGGCCGAGTCCAGCAACTCCGCCAGCGTCGTCCGCGCGGCGGTGCTCTCCTCGCCGCGAAGCGCCCCGAGTGTGTCCAGAAGCCACGGCCAGCGGACCATGAGCTCGACGAACCGGGCCATCTCGATGCTGTGCCGTTCGACCGCCGAGATGCTGCTGCTCAGGTGCCCGGTGAGGTAGTCGAGGACCATGTAGAAGCGCCACAGGTTGAGGAAGGCCTTGGTCTGCCGCGGATTGCGCTGCGGCAGATTCAGCACCGCCGTACGCAGTGCGAGCCGGACAGGCGGCAGCCGCTCCAGGTCCTCCGCGAGTTGCGCCCCGGTCGCGGTGTCCGAGGGAGCCGACGGATCGAGCGCGGCGAACGGCGCGGCCAACCCCGCCGGATCAGCCGCCACCCCCGGTCCCTCCGACAGAGTTCCCGACGGAGAAGCCGCCGCCCGCTGAGCCGGAACCCGAGAAGCCGGCGTGGGCGAAGCGTCGAGCAGCGCGTCGAGATACGACGCCATCGCCTGATCGCGTACGCGCGGAAGCCGGATCGGCAGGTCGAGGATCTTCTCCATGAACCGCCACCCAGTGTGCTGGAGGTGGCCGAACGTGGCGGGGTCGTCGTGCGCCCGCCGCCGCAGTGATTCGTACACCGTCTCCAGCTGCGCCGCGACGGTCGCCGGATCGAGCGCGATCACGAACAGGCAGTCGCCGAACGCCTTGTTCAGGAACAGGTTGACCGCCTCGATGGTGTCCGAGACGATCGCCGGGCTGCACCGGTCGAGGTCGTCGACCATGATGATCACCGGCGAGTGGGCGGTGGCGAGCGCGACGACTTCGCGTACGTCGTGTTGCAGCATGTAGAGGTAGCCGCGTTGGCTGTTCTCCAGCGGGTCGCGGGCGGCCTTCCAGTCGCGGTCGCCGTCGTCCGCGGCGACGCCGTCGGCGGCCGGGCGGGTCAGCACGTCGGGCGAGATCCAGCCGCGTACCTGTTTGAAGCTGGAGAAGGCCAGGTTGCCGATGATCCAGGCGGCGGTGATGCCGATGACCGCGCCCGAGCCGAGCAGCGCGTTGAAGTCGGTGTTGTTCCAGGCCGCGACGCCGACGGCGACCACGCCCATGATCACGATGGTCGCGACGGTCAGCCCGATCAGCATGCCGACCAGGGTCCGGGGGATGTAGCTGGCGAGGATGCGCTTGCGCATCGCGGCCGGGTCGGTTCGCCGCAGGTTCAGGTCGAACCACAGCCGCTCGCGCTGCGCGGGCGGCAGCCGGTCCGTGATCGAGGTCAAGATCTCCCGGGTCAGCCCGGCCCAGACCTGGTCGGGCTTCTCGTACATCCACGGGTTGAACCACACGGTGATCGCCGTGCTGTCCGCGTCGGCGCGCGGCCGCATCTCGTACTCCAGTCGCTGGTCGGCCTCCGCGGGCCGCGCGATCTGCCGCCAGGCCCAGGCTCTGGTCAATCTGGTACGCACAACGCCGCCCTGCCACTTTGTTCGTCGGCCGGCGAACAGCCCCTTCGGCGTCTCCGCCTCGGGCCGGGCGAGCAGTTCGTGCGTCGTCTCGACCGGGGTCTTCGCGTCCGCGGCCAGCGCCCCCGGCGGATCCACTTTGGCGCGCAGCTGGCGGAGGACGCTCGACTTGCCCTGGCCCCACGGCGCGTGGATGCCGACGACCACGGGCGGCTTGGTGCTCGGCGACATCAACACCGAGTGGATCGTGTCGATCAACCCGTCGCGGGAGAGTTTGTCGAGGTCGGTGGGCTGATCCTGGAGCAGGATCGAGGCCGGGCGGACGGCGGATCCGATCGAGCCGCCGGACCGCAGGAGGCTGCCGGTCGCGATCGGCCAGAGGCGTACGCTGCCGTCGTCGTCGGCGGCGAACAACGCCGGGCGCGTGACGCCGGAGCCGCGGCCGTCCGGTGGTGCGATCTCGACGACGCCCAGCGCCCGGACCGTCGAGGTGCCGAACCGGACCGGCTTGCCGACCGGGGTGCCGTCGGTCTGCCAGACCATCACCCGGCCGTCGTCGAACCCGCCGAAGATCAGGACTTCCTGGCCGATCCGGGCGGCGGCCAGCGCCGAGACCTGTGCGCTGCTGTGGGTGTACCGGAACCCGGAGGCGACCGTACGCGCGACGGGGTCCACGTATTCCAGGACGCAGGTGTCGCCGTCGGGCCGGGCGGTGACGACCTGATGCCGGGTGCCGTCGTCGAGCGCGCACGCCGCCGAGATCTGCTGGCTCGACACCACCGAGACGGCCTCCGGGCTCTGCACCGCCACGACGCGTACGCCCCGGGTGGAGGCGACGGTGAGCAGCGCTCCGTCGGCGTACGGCACGGCCACCAGGGCGTTGACCGCCCCGCAGTCGCTGATGAGGACGGCGGCCTGGTCCCCCTCGGACAGGCCGCAGATCCGGACCGAGCCGTCGGCGCTGCCGCTGGCGACGTACTGAGCGCCGCGCAGACGGAAGGGCGCTAGCGCCCAGACCTCGCCTTGATGCCCCATCGGCAGTTCGGTACGCAGTCCGCCGGAGACGGGGTCCCAGTCGAACACCCGCCGGTCCGCCCCGCCGCTGATCAGGTGCGGGTTCAGCGCGGTGCCCGCCGAGGTCAGCGAGCGGACGGTGCTGACGTGCGCCTTCAGGGCGAGCGGCTGCCGGGCGGTGTTCATCGGGTCGAACCCGCCCGGCGGCAGCTCGGTGTCGGGGTCGAGGACGTGGACGGTCTGGTCCACTCCGGCGCACGCGACGTACTGCCCGTTCGCGGTGACGCCGCTGACCGCGACCCAGGTCGTGCCGGGCGCGGCGAACAGGTCGCGCCCGGTGACGTCGCTGATCAGCTCGGTCTGCAGCGGGGTCATCTCGACCCGGCCGTGCATGTCGCCGGAGGCGATCACCACGCCGCCGTCGGCGGTGGTCGCGCAGGCCAGCGCCCAGACCTCGCCGAGGTGCCGGGTGATCTCCCGGAGCGGCCGGTCGGTCGGCCCGTCGAAGCGCCACAACGCCACCGAGCCGCTGGCCGACGCCGACACCAGCAGCGGCGTCTCCGCGTCCCGGACGAACCGAAGGCGGCGGACCGTCGAGGCCTCGTACAACGTGCGCCCCGGACGCAGGCCCGCGTCGCGGTCGGCGATCCACAGCTTGACCGTGCCGTCGGCGCTGCCGCTGGCGACCACGTACCCCGAGGCCGGTTCATCGACGGCGATCAGCGACCAGATCTGGCCGCCGTGGACCCGGGGCTCACGCGACACCCTGCCGCGATCGAGGTCGTGCAGATCCCAGGTGGCCAGCGAGTTGTCGTTGTACGCACACGCCAGCCACTGCGAGCCGAGCGCGCGATAGGCGCAGATCTTGAACGGGCGCACATCCCCGCCGCCGGCGGAGTCAGGCAGCCTCGTCACCCCGCTCGCCTCCGGCCTCCACAGCACCACGCCGTCGTCGTGGATCGCCGCGACCACCTGGGTTCCGTCGGCCAGCACCCCGACGGCCACGTCTTGGACGGCGCCCTCACCGATCTGCTGGGCGGCGGCCTGGCGGCCGGTGGCCAGGTCGAAGAGCCGCACCACCCCGTCAGCCCCGCCGACGACGAGCCGATCCGGTACGCCGTCCCGCCCCGGCAGCCGGGCGACCGAATGGGCGGCGATCCCGGTGGCGAGCACCCGGATGACCTCGTTCTCCGGCGCCGTACGCAGTTCGACGCCCTGACTGCGGCTGGCCGCGATGATCAACTCGCCGTCGAGACGCAGGAACGTCATGTTCTCCACAGCGCCGCCGAGCCTGGTCAGTTCCGCCACGCGGTCGTCCCCCGTTCGCCCTTGCGGTCTTGTTGTACCTTCTGGCAAGGCACTTCCATCGCACTTGTCGAAGGCACTACGTGGATATCATGCGGCGTTCCTGTTCGGGTGTCCGGTTCATGACCCATCCCGGGGTCACCCCGGGCCCGGGTGAGACGAGCGAACGGTGAAGATGAGCACCCGACGGCGCCGCGAGGTGGCAACCGTGGACGAAGACCTCTCCGCCCCCTCGGCGGCCGCTCCGGCGGAACCCACCTCGGCGGCCACTGCGGCGCACCCGCGCGGCCTGCTCGGCCGGCTCAGCGGGATGGATTGGCTGGCGATCGCGCTGCTGGTCGCGGGCGGTCTGGCGACCGCTACCGGCCTCCTGCCGGCGCGCGACGCGAGCGAGACGCTCGAGCGCATCCTGCCGATCCTGATCTTCCTGTTCTCGGTGGTCATCCTGGCCGAGCTGACGGCCGAGGCCGAGGTCTTCGACGTGATCGCGGCCCGGGTCACGATCGCGGCCCGGGGCAGCAACATCGCGCTGTTCTGGCTCTGCCTGGCCTTCGCCGCGCTGACCACGATGTTCCTGAACCTCGACACGACCGCCGTCCTGCTCACGCCGGTCATGCTCGCGACCGCCGTACGCGCCGGGGTCGCCCCCCTGCCGCTGGCGATGACGACGGTGTGGCTGGCCAACACGGCGAGCCTGTTGTTGCCGGTCTCCAACCTCACCAACCTCCTCGCCGCCGGCCGCGTAAAGCTCAGCCCGGTCGCCTTCGCCGAGCGGATGGTGCTGCCCCAACTCGCCGCGATCGTCGTCGTCGCGGGTTGTCTCTGGATCTTCTATTGGCGGCGCAACCCGCCGCGTTACACGCCGCCGAGTCCGCACCAGGCGGGCAACCGTCCACTGTTCTGGGTCGCCTCGGTCTGCTGCGCGGTCTTCATCGTCGGCCTGCTGCTGGACGTGCCGCTGGAATACATGACGCCGGTCTGCACGGCCGTCCTCGTCGCCGCGTTCGCGAAGTGGGGGCGGCGGCACCTGCGCTGGAGCCTGATCCCGTGGCGGCTGGTCGTCTTCGTGACCGGCCTGTTCCTCGTGGTCGAGACGGTCGGCCAGCACGGCCTCGACTCGATGATGACCTCGCTGATCGGCACCGATCCGGGCGCCGCGGGCACCTGGCGGGCGGCGATCGCGGGCGGCGGCTTCGCCAACATCCTCAACAACCTGCCCAGCTACGTCGCCGGCGAGGCGGTCATCCCGGAGGCCAACCACACGCAACTGCTCGGCCTGCTCATCGGCACCAACGTCGGCCCGTTGATCACGCCGTGGGCGTCGCTGGCCACGCTGATCTGGGCCGAGCACTGCCGCAACCGGGGCGTGGCGATCGACTGGCGCAAGTTCGTCCTGACCGGTGCCGCCACGGCGGCCGCCGTCCTCGCGGCCAGCGTCGCCGTCCTCATCGTCACCTGACGACCTCACCCTGATCGAGAGCGCTGGATCAGGGTTCCCGGTCGAATCTTGGGGCAAGATTCGACACGGAACCCTGATCCAGCGCGAAAAAACTGCCGCGCTGACAGCGAGAGCGGGTCAGCCGCCGTTGGAGGGGCGGTAGGGGGTGCGGGGGGCGAGGGTGGCGACCCCGGTGACGCCGGTGAGGCGGGCGAGGATGGTCAGGAACGCGCGGCCCATGACCGCCCGCGCCTGCACCGCCGGGTGGGTCGCCCCGAAGTCCTCCGGGTTCGCCTGACCCCGCGCGAAGAAGGCGTACGTGAGCAGGGGTTCACCGGCGGTGTCGAAGACGATCCCGGCCTCGTTGCGGCCGTCGTCGAACCAGCCCGCCTTGGTGGCGATCCGGGCCCGCTCGTCCGAGGACATCTCCCGGCGTACGCCGTCGGTGAAGGCGATCGGCGAGCGCAGCAGCCCCAACAGGTACGCCGTCGAGGCCGGGCTGAGCAGGTCGCCCCGGACCAGCGCCCGGAGCAGGTCGTGCATCTCGGTGGGAGTGGTGGTGCCGAGGAAGAACCGGTTCGGGTTGGCGACCGGCTCCACCTGCGTACGCGGGAAGCCCTTGGCGACGAGGATCTGGTTGATCTCCAGCGCCGGGGCGACCAGCCCACAGAGGCGTACCGCCGTGTCGTCGGAGACGGTGAGCAGCGCGGCGAGCGCGTGGCCCACGGTGACCGAGCTGGGGTAGGCCCCGTCGAGACTGAAGATCCCGTCGCCGCCGGGGATGACGATCGCCGAGGTCACCTCGATGCGCTGGTCGAGCGCGAGAAGCCCGCGGTCGACCTTGTCGAGGACCGCGATCGCGACCGGGATCTTGTTCACGCTGTAGGACTCGACCGTGTCGTCGACGCCGACCTCCACGGCCGAGATCGGTCCGGCCGCGCCTTCGACGCTCACCTTGGCGTTCCAGGTTCCGCCGGCCTTCTTCGCGGCGGCCTTGTAGACCAGGCCGATCGCGGCGGCGGCTTGTTCCGGGGTGGCCTGGGCGGACACGGACGGGCTGGCCTCCTCGGCGGCGGCGGACTCGGCCGTGCCGAACACGGCCGTCGCAGCTGCGACGCTACCGAATCCGAGCGCCGCGCGGCGGCTCATCGGGACGGTCATGCTGATACCTCCTCGTAGCGAGATCATCCGTCGGGAAGACGTATTCGGCGCGGAATTACGTTGCGGGTCGACCGGGATTTCCGGTTTGCTGCGATCATGAAAGGCATCGACCTCTCCCGCACGTACGCCGCCGATGTCGTCGAGCCGCTGCTCACGCGGCACTTCCCGGACCTGCGGTACGCCACCGCCCGGCTGGGTTCCGGGTCGGACATGCTCGGGCTGGACGACGAGATCAGCCGCGATCACGACTGGGGCTGCCGGCTGACCCTGCTGCTGCCGAACGCCGAGCACGCCCGGGTCGCGACCGTGCATGCGATGCTCGAAGCCGAGCTGCCGCCCGAGTACGCCGGCCACCGGGTGCGCTTCCCCGTCACCTGGAATCAGACCGAGTCCCACCAGGTAGAGGTGGCGACGGTGACCGACTTCGCGGCCAGCCGCCTCGGCGCGCGGCCCTCCGATGACCACACGCTGACCACGAAGGGCTGGCTGACCGTCACCGGCCAAGGCGTACTGGAGGTCACCGCCGGGGCTGTCTTCACCGACACGACCGGGGAACTGGGTCCGCTCCGCGACGCCCTGCGCTGGTATCCCGCCGAGGTGGACCGGTTCGTGCTGGCCACCGCCTGGATCCGGATCGGGATGCGGATGTCGTTCATCGGGCGTACCGCCGAACGAGGTCAGGAGCTCCAGTCCCGGATCCTCTCCGCGGCCCTGGCCGGTGAGCTGATGGAACTGTCCTACCTGGTCCACCGTCGCTGGGCCCCGTACGCCAAATGGCGCGAGGCGCTGCTCCCGGCCAAGGAGTCCCTGACCGAGCCGCTGCGGCGGCTACTCGACTCCGGTGACTGGCGTGACCGGGAGCGAGCCGTCCTCGACGCGGCCGAGCTGCTCCTGAAGGTCCAGCGGGAGAACGGGCGGCCCGGCCCCGAGACGGCGGCGGCCCGCTTCTTCGATCGTCCCTTCTGGACGATCGCCGACGAGGTGCAGTCCTCACTGCTGGCCGAGGTCACCGACGCCGGGCTCAAGGCGATACCGCACGGCGTCGGCGCGGTGGGCCAATGGGCCGACAGCGATCCCCTGCTGAGCAATCCGGACAATCGCGCCAAGCTGGCGGAGATCTATGACAACCTGACGGGCGGGCTAACCAGTTAACAGAAGATAACTGGTTAGTCCGATCGTGAGGAGGCACCCCCGTGCGTCTTGCCCGAGCAGTCGCCGCCACCGCCCTGATCACCGCGCTCGGCGTCACCGCCGCCGTCAGTCCGGCCGTCGCGGCCGGGCAGCCGGAGAGCCCGTACGGCGACTCCGGCTGGTTCCCCACGCCCAGTGAGCCCGCCGAGATTCCCGGCGGCGCGCTGTGCGCCTTCCCCATCCGGATCGAGGAGCCGATCGACGGCGTCCGCGGCCGGGTCATCGCCACCGAGCCCGAACTGCAGGAGGAGTACCTCGGCCCGCTGACGGTCAAGGTGACCAACCTGGACACCGGCGCGTCGGCCACCGTCAACGCGAGTGGCCACGGGCACGTGGTCACCTATCACGCCGACGGCAGCCAGACCTGGGACTGGTCCGGCCCGGTCGCCATGGGCTTCCGGCCCGATCGCGCCAACAACCACGCCGCCGGGCTCTACCTGCTGACCGGCCGCTACGTCGCGGAACTCGCGCCCGCGGGCCGCACCCTCAGCTACGCCAAGGGCACGGAGAAGGACATCTGCGCGATGATCGCGTGACGCTCAGGCCGTGGGGCGGCTCTTGCCGATCCGGCCCCACGGCTTGAAAACAGCCAACGTGTACGCGATGAGCAGGCAGACCGGTGACACGACAGGCGGATAGGCCAGATCGCCGACGGCCGCCAGCTCCAGGGAACGCTGGATAGCCGGGGCGAGCCCGACGAGGACGAGCGCCGTGAGGACGAGGTTGAGCACCAGCTTGACCGCCACCCACCAGTACCTGACCAGGCCGTAGCGGCTGCCGAGGCCGAGCAGCAGCCCGCTCAGCAGACTGATCGTTCCCGTGGTCAGCAGCGACGGCACCGCGAAGGTGTCCAGCGCCCGGAAGCTGAGCATCCGGGTGTCCGGGTCGTCCGTGGTCGCCGCGACGCCGACGAAGACGGCCATCACCACGTCGACGCCGAGCCACCCGCCGGCCGCCAGGATGTGGACGAGCAGGATCGCTTTACGCGTACGCGGGCCGAACCGTTTCACGACTGTCCTCCCAGGCCGGTGGCGAGCAGGTCGAAGGCGCGTACGCCGAACTCGGTCGTCTCGGCGGCGAGCCGATCCGGCGCGACCTCGGCGGCGACGGCCCGCCGGACGTGATCGATGAGCGCGCGATGCACTCCCATCAGCGCGTTGGCGATCACGTACGCCGTGACCTCGTCAGCGCCCGGCTCGGCGGCGAGGAGCCCGGCCAACGCAGCGGTCGCCTCGGCCATGACCCGCTGCTCCCGCGTACGCAGAGCGGCGCTGCCGGCGATGATCCGGTTGAGCGTCCGCAGCCGCTCCCACGCCTCCGCGTCCGTGGCGACCTGGGCCAGCAGTCCCCCGGTACGCAGCAGTCGATCCCGGAACGCGGCCAGCGCCGGCACACCCGGCGCACGATCACGGACGGCGTCGACGAGCCCGCTCTCGAAGCTCTCGAACCGCGAGTAGAAGAGGTCTTCCTTGGCCGGGAAGTAGTTGAAGACGGTCGCCTCGGCGACCTGAGCCTCGCGGGCCACCTCGGCGACGGTCACCCGGTCGAACCCGCGCTCGGCGAACAACCGGCCCGCGACCTCGGCGAGGTGTCGCCGAGTCTGCTCCTTCTTGACCTCCCGCAACCCCATGGCGCTAATCTTAGTGCGACTCTAATATTGGGGCAACCACAAGTTTGCGAAGCCGGTCCCCCGGCGTTGATCAGACCCGGTGGACTCGATTGCTTAGGCTGGAGTGAAGATCCCAAGGGGGAACTTGTCCGGCTGCCCAAGGAGAGCGCCATGGAATGGCTGATCGGCATCGTCTGTCTGGTTCTGATCGTGCTTGTCGTCGGCGGGTGGGGCGTATCCGTTTACAACGGGCTCGTTCGCGCGCGCAACGGATACAAGAACGCCTTCGCCCAGATCGATGTGCAACTCACCCGGCGGCATGACCTGATCCCCAACCTGGTGGAGACCGCCAAGGGGTACATCAAGCACGAGCGGGAGACCCTCGAGGCCGTCACCGCGGCGCGGACCCGGGCCGTCACGGCGCAGTCCGCCGCCGGCGCGAACCCGGGCGACCCGGCCGCGATGCAGGAGCTGGGCGGGGCCGAGGGCATGCTGACCCAGGCGCTGGGCCGCCTGTTCGCGGTCGCCGAGGCCTACCCGGATCTGAAGGCCAACCAGAACATGATGCAGCTCTCCGAGGAGCTGACCAGCACGGAGAACCGGGTCGCGTTCGCGCGTCAGGCATACAACGACTCCGTCATGGCCTACAACAACAAGCGAGAGGTCTTCCCGGCGAACATGATCGCGGGGATGGGCGGCTTCGGCCAGGCCGCGCTGCTGGAGATCGAAGACCCGCAGCAGCGTCAGGCGCCCAAGGTCCAGTTCTGAGCCCGGGCGGACCCCTCGGATGGACTTCTTCGGCCGCCAGCAACAGGTACGCCGCATGTCGGCACGCCTGGTGGTGCTCTTCGTCGTAGCCGTCATCGGCATCATCGTCACCGTCGCGCTGGCGGTGATCACGGCGTTCGGCGCCTGGGATGAGGATCCCACGACGATCGTCGGCCTGGCCGTCGCCGCCGCCTTCGTGACCGGACTGTCTATCGGGCTGGCCAGCCTGTTCCGGACGGTCAGCCTGCGCGGCGGCGGCGGCAAGGTCGCCATCGAACTGGGCGGCGTCCTCGTGCCCCAGGACACGACCGATCCACAGCTCCGGCGACTGCGCAATGTGGTCGAGGAGATCGCCATCGCCTCCGGCGTACCGGTGCCGGAGGTATATGTGCTGCCTCGGGAGCAGGGCATCAACGCCTTCGCCGCGGGCTGGTCGCCGACGGACGCGGCGGTCGCGGTCACCCAGGGGTCGCTGGACCGGCTCAACCGCGACGAGCTGCAGGGCGTCATCGCCCACGAGTTCAGCCACGTCCTCAACGGGGACATGCGGCTCAACATCCGGCTGATCGGGTTGCTGTTCGGCATCCTGTTCCTCACCGTCATCGGGCGAGAGCTGCTGCGCTGGGGCTTCTTCGCGGGCGGCGGCAACAACCGGTCGTCCCGGGACGGCGAGAAGTCCGGCGGCAACCCGTTGCCGCTGATCGGCATCGCGATGGTCGGCGCGGGGCTCATCGGGGTCTTCGCCGGACGGCTCATCCAGGCGTCGGTGTCCCGGCAACGGGAGTACCTGGCCGACGCCTCGGCCGTGCAGTTCACCCGCCAGACCTCCGGCATCGCCGGGGCGCTGAAGAAGATCGGCGGGCTGCCGACCGGGTCGCAGATCCGCAATCCGCGCGAGGAGGAGGTCGGGCACATGCTGTTCGGCTCCGGCCGCCGCCTCAGCTCGCTGTTCGCCACCCACCCGCCGCTGGCCGACCGGATCAAGGTGCTGGAGCCGGAGTTCGACCCGGCCGAGCTGGACCGACTGGCCCAGCAGTGGGCGCAGCAGCCGCCGGACGGGCAGCAGGAGGACATCGCGCTCGGCTTCGCACCGCCCGCGGCGGCCGCCCCGGCTCCCGCGGCCAAGGCGGCGGTGCAGCCGCACGTCGTGGTGACCCAGGTCGCCGCCCCGACCAGCGAGTCCTATCAGCGGGCCGGAACGCTGCTCGGCGAGATCCCCGAGGCCGTCCTCGGCCGCGCCCGGAATCCGCATACCGTCGGCCCGCTGGTGCTGGGGCTACTCATGGCGGAGGACCCGTCGGCCCGGGAGGCCCAGCACCGGACACTGCAGGAGAAGCTCGGCCAGCGAATCGCCGACGCTGCCCTGGCCGAGGCCGGTGACCTGGCCACGCTCGCCCCGGCACACCGGCTGCCGCTGGCCGAGATCGCCTTCCCGGCACTGCGCTCGCTGGCCACCGCCGACCAGCAGGCTCTGCTCGGCGCGGTCTTCGCGCTGATCCACGCCGACGGCCGGATCACCGTCTTCGAGTACTGCCTGTCCCGGCTGCTGCTCGGCCAGCTCCAGGAATCGATGAAGCCCAACTCGGGCTGGCGGGAGCCGCAGCGTACGCTCGCGGCCTCGACGGACGCCGCGCTCATCCTGCTGGCGGTGCTCGCCCAGGCCGGCGCGGTCAGCGCCACCCGCGCCCAGAGCGCGTTCGACGCCGGCGTCGCCGTCCTCCTGCCCGGCAAGCAGGCCGAGTACATCGCTCCCCCGCGCGGGGTCGTCGAACTCGAGTCGGTCTGGGCGGCGCTCGACGGTCTCGTCCCAGACGACAAGTCCCGTCTGGTGCAGGCGATCGTGGCAGTCATCGGATCCGACGGCACGGTGACCGTCGCCGAAGCCGAGCTACTGCGGACCGTCTGCTCCCTGCTCCACTGCCCGCTCCCCCCGCTCAGCTAGCCCCTTCTACGCTGCCGGCACCCTTTTTGGCATTGGATCAGGGTTCTCGGTCGAATCTTCCTCATGATTCGACCGAGAACCCTGATCCGCCGGGGGCTCGGTACTTGTCGAGGTCGGTGGCCCGCTCGTCGTACGCCAGCCGCGTCAGCTGCGAGCTGAGCGTCCACATCGCACGCTCCTCGCTGAGGCCGTCCGGCAGCCGCAGGCCCAGCGCTTGGGCAAGGGGTACGCGGCCGACGTTCACCATCGCGCGTACGGCGGCGGACCAGTCGTCGGTCGTGATGACGGCCGCCCGGTACCAGGCGATCGACAGCAGGACCAGCGCGGCCACGGTGGACCACACCGCGACAGAGCCGTCGGCCGCACCGGAGGCCACCGCGCCGACGGCGAACGCCGCGACGATGAGGTGCCCGTAGAGCAGGCAGACGAAGAAGTCCACAGTGGTCCGTGCCTGGTCCACCTGCTTCGCCGTACGCTCGGGCACGACCGCGGTCAGCTCGTACCAGAAGACCTGGGAGTCGAGGCGGTACCGGTCGTAGCCGTACTCCTCCAGTCGCCGGATCGCGTTGCCGAGCCGGGTCGCCACCACCTGACCGTCGTCCACCGGAAAGCGGCGCAGCCGCTCGTGCAGCAGTCCACGTTGGACCGGGCCGCGCCGGGCGTCGGCGGTTACGTGGCGGCCGACCAACGGGTGCGCCCGCATCGCGGCGAGCGCCGCCACCCCGTCCTCGTCCAGCGTCCCGTTCGCCTCCGCGTCGGCCAGACGAGCCGCGTCGAGGCGGTCGGCGAGCAGGTGCTTGCGGCGCAGCATGCGACGACGGCCCGCCGCCACGAACGGGCGGGGCCAGCCGAAGTAGCCCTCCAGAATCCGGTAGAGCGGCGTCTGGACGGCGGCGAGCAGCAGCCCGGCCAGGATCGCCGTGGCCAGGGCCAGCAACCCCGTACGCGTGGCGTCCTCGGCCAGGTCGCTCAGCCGCGGCAACCCCGCTACCCCGGGAAGCAGCCACGCAGCGATGATCACATTGAGCGCGGCGGGCAGGATCCAGCCGACGACCAGTCCCCAGCCGCCACTGAGGACCCCCTTGACGATGTCGCTCACTAGCGGCTCCGGAAGCGACGGAACAGCCGCGTCAAGAACGGTTCGTAATGCTCCGTGCGCGGACCTGGCGTCGTGCCGCCTCGGCCGCCGTCACTGAGGTACGGCCCCGGTGGCGCCGAGCCCGGGGCGTTGTCCCAAGGCGCGTCCCCCAGAAAAGGGCCGGGCGGCGGTGAACCCGGCGGCTGCGGGACGTTCCAGCCCTGGTCGCCCAGATAAGGCCCCGGCGGCGGTGACCCCGGCGACTGCGGCGCGTTCCAGCCCTGATCCGCCAGATACGGCCCGGGCGGAGCCGAACCCGACTGCTGCGGGGCACTCCAGCCCTGGTCGGCCAGATACGGCCCCGGCGGCGGTGACCCCGGCGACTGCACCGGAGACGGCCCGGCGTCCCAACCCTGGTCGGCCAGATACGGCCCAGGTGGAGCCGATCCCGGCGGCTGCACCGGTCGCGACCATTGCGGCGAGGGCGGCTGCGGGACGAACGGCGACGGCGCGGGCGGCGGTGGGACGACGGGTGGCGGGGCGACCGGCTGCGGCGCGGCGACCGGTGGCGGCGCGTCCCAGCCGTCGTCGGAGAGGTACGGGCCGGGCGGCGCCGCGGTCGGCAGATGGAAGTCCTCCGGCGACGGCGGCGGGCTGATCGGCGGCGGAACGGGCTGTTCGTCTGGTGTAGACATACGCGACCTCCCCAGGGCCGGGAACGGAAAGCGACCACATCGTACTGCCGGGGAACTCTGGCGGAAGCCCGCCCGGAAGTCCAGCTTCGGATGCGCGTACTCCGATGGATCCGAGCATTCACGCCCGCGACCGCTACGGCTCCTGAGCCCGTTCCACGATCTCGGCGACCTGCCGCGCGAGCGCCTCCCGGCCACCCCGGTTGTCGACGCGCTCGTGCGGCGCCGCCGGCGGCCGGTCCGGCCGGATGCGCGCCACGTACGCCCCGTAGTCGGCGAGCTTGGCCCCGTCCCGGGCCAGCCCTCGCGTCTCGATCCGGCCCCGCAGCGTCACCGGATCGGTGTGCACCCAGATCAGGCGTACGCGCGGGCCGCCGAGCGCGGCGACCCAGGCGTCCCATCGGTCCGGATCATGGATCGGGCCGCTGAACGGTCCGGACAACAACACCGGACAGCCGTGCGAACGCACTTCCCGGGCGGTGGCGGTGAGCCCGGCGTACTCGTGTTCCTTGATGTGCTCGTCATACCAGGGTCCCTCGCGTTCCCCCGCCGGCCGCCCGTACGCCGCCAGCGTCGCGGCCACGAAGTCGCCGTAGAGGGTGTCCTTGTCGAGCAGGGCCGGCACCGGATCGAGGCGCTCCAGCAGCAGCCCGGCGACGGTGGACTTGCCCGCCCCGGGCGGCCCGGCGACCACCCACACGTCCGCGACCTGGTCTTTCACGCCCCGATGATAGCCTCGTGATCATGTCCGTTCTGGTCGCGTTCAGTGTTTCCCCGGTCGGCACCGGCGAGGACGTCGGGGAGATCGTCGCCGAGGCCATTCGCGTCGTACGCGCGTCCGGCCTGCCCAATCGCACCGACGCCATGTTCACCACCATCGAAGGCGAGTCCTGGGACGAGGTGATGGCCGTCGTCAAGGCCGCCACCGAGGCCGTGCACGCCCGCTCTCCGCGTACCGGGCTGGTGCTCAAGCTCGACTGGCGCGACGGCGTCAGCGGAGCGCTCGACGCGAAGGTGGCGACCGTCGACCGCCTCCTCGGCGAAAACGGGGACTGACCGGATCGATCGATTTGATGGCACAATCCCCCCGACCGCCACGAGCCTGCGGGCTCGGTCCGGTTGGTCTTCGTCGATTCCAACGGCCGTGAGTCCAGCGCACGGAGGAGTTCGACGACCACGTAAGACCTGGGGAGGAGCGAAGTCGTGGTTCGCAGGAGTTTGGCGATCTTGGTGATCGCCGTCGCCGGGATGATCATCCCGGGCGCGGTGCCCAGTGGGGCCGCGGTTCTTTCGGCCGGCGAGGTCCCGGCCACCAACGTCCTGACGACTCCAGCCCCGGCGGGCGCGGCTACGGCGAATGTCGCTGTCGCCGCCACCGTGGGGCTCAAGGTGATCAGCCACAACATCTGCGGTGGCATGTGTCAGCACGGGACGACCACCAATCTGCCGGTCGTGGCCAATCTGGTGGACGCCTACTCGCCGCACCTGATGATGTTCCAGGAGGTGTGCTACCAGCAGTTCGAGTGGTTCGGCGCGCACACCTTCACCTCGGGGCAGTATCAGCTGGGCTTCACCGCGATGCTCACCGACTACACCGGTTGCGGAGCGACGAATTGTGCGGTCAACGAGGACGCGGATCCATCCAATGACGACCGACGCTGCTGGATAGGTCAGGTCATGGCCGCTCGGGGCACGCTGAGCGGCCGCGACGAGATCTCGGTCGGCGGCGAGCGTCATCAGATCAACGGGTCGACTGCGGTCAATCCGCGGACCTTCCGCGCGCTGTGTTTCGACGTCAGCCTGCCGGAGTTGGGCAGCCGCGTGGTCAAGGGGTGCAGCGTTCATTTCCGTGCATTCCAGGATCCCGCCGGGATCAACAAGCGAGCCCGCACCGCGCAGGCGACCCGCCTGGCCTCCGATCTTGACGGCGACATCGCCAACAGAAAGATCGTCGTCGTGGGCGGGGACTTCAACTCGCACGCCGTCGACCCGGCGATGGACGCGTTCTACCGCCCGGAAACCCTGCCCGGCGGCGGCTTCGGCATGTTCTACGAAGCCGACCAGGACGACGACCGCTACTACGGGACGCGGTGCAGCGCCTCGGCCGCGGCCTGCCGCAGCGGCGCCAAGACCCTCGGGACGGCCACGAAGTACGACTACATCTTCTACTCCGAAACCGTGAACCCGGCCTCGGTGAGCGCCCTGCCGATCGAGGTCGCCGACACCGTCTCCGACCACGACTTCTACCGTGGCCTCATCGAGGTGAGCACCACCGCCTGACCAAACGGCCCCCGAGCGGCGACCACCGCTCGGGGCGCCGGTTCTCGGGGAGCTACCGCGGCGTGCGCTGCGTCGGAACGGCCGGCGTCACGCGTACCGCCGTGTCAGCGGGAAGAGCGGGGATCGCGAGCCGGATCGTGCCCTCAGGCGCGGCCACTGGGTCTTGGCGTTGCGCGGACCCGTCCGTAGTCGAACACCAGGTGGCGACGTACGGACCGGGCGCGAAGCCGCCCAGCGTGACCACTCCCTCCGAAGTGGAGGGAATCCACAGCAGCGCCTTGTTCGACGCGGTGAGGGCCAGGGCAGGACCGCTCGCGATCGGCGCGAACCGGCCCAGGCACTCGCCCGCGAGAAACGCGCGCAGACCGCGAAACCGCACTTCGGCGAGGTGCCCGGCGTATCCCGAGAAGATCGTCGCCCACGGCGAACGGTCGCCGTCGTGGAGAACGGGCAGGTGGCCGAGGCCCGAGCCGATCTCGAAGTCGACTCCGGCGATCGGGTGGCCGTAGGGATCGACCGCACGCAGCGCGTCGGTCCACTCCGGACTGTCGGGTGACCAGGCGAACAGCGCCGGGTGCGCCGCCCAGCGTGCACCCGCGTGCAGGGTCCAGCTCGCCGCGGGCAACGTCATGATCACCGACAGACCCTGCTCGGCGGCCACGTCGAGGACCCGATCGAGCCGCTGCGCGGATTCTCCTGGCGGCTCGGCGGC
>NZ_JBFBAZ010000130.1:0-22161 GCF_040682475.1 Hamadaea sp. NPDC051192 | reverse complement strand
CGACACACCGGCGAGACCGGAAACTCCATGATCAACGGGACGGAGGTGGGGGTGTGGGCGGGGGTGGTGGGGGTGGGGGAGGGTGTGGAGGGGCGGCGCGGGTGGGGACTACGAGGGGGCCGTGGTCGCCGGGGATGATCCGGACTCGCGCGCGATAGTGCTTCGCGAGCAGGTCCTCGGTCAGCACCAGCTCCGGCCGGCCGTCGGCGACGATCCGGCCGCCGTCCATGAGGACGAGGCGGTCGGCGTACTCCCCGGCGACGGACAGGTCGTGCATCGTCGCGAGCACGGTCAGCCCGGCCTCCCGCCGCAGCGCGTCGATCAGTTCGAGGACTTCCTGCTGGTGCCCGATGTCCAGGGCACTGGTCGGCTCGTCGAGCAACAGCAGCGGGGCCTGCTGCGCCAGCGCGCGGGCGAGGAACACCCGCTGCCGCTCACCGCCGGACAGTGTCGGCAACTCCCGGCCCGCGAATCGGTCCAGGTCCAGCCGGGTCAGCACGTCCCGCACCACGGCCAGGTCCGCGGCGGACTCCCGGCCCAAGGTCGGGATATGAGGCGTACGCCCAAGGAGGACGTAGTCGAGGACGGTCATCCCGGCGGGGACGACGGGGTACTGCGCGACGGCCGCCATCCGCCGAGCCCGTTCGCGCCGGTTCAGCTCCGTGAGCGGGGTCTCGCCGAGGACCGCTTCGCCCGCGTACGCGTACTCGCCGAGGACCGCCCGGAGCAGGGTGGACTTCCCGGCGCCGTTCGGCCCGATGATCGTGACCCATTCCCCGGCGGCGACCCCGAGGTCCACATCGTCCACGATGGTCGCCTTATCGAGGACGACGCCGAAGCCGCGCAGCCGAAGCATCAGAGCCTCGCCGACCGCGTCGTCCGCAGGACGAGGATGAAGAAGGGCGCCCCCACGAAGGCGGTGACCACGCCGATCGGCAGCTCGGTCGGGGCCGCCACGGTCCGGGCGATCAGATCGGCTCCCACCAGGAAGGCGCCGCCGTAGATCATCGACAGCGGCAGAATCGCCCGGTACGACGCTCCGGTGAGCAGCCGCACGATGTGCGGGACCACGATGCCGACGAAACCGATGAGCCCTGAGACGGCCACCGCGGCGGCGGTCGCCAGGCTGGCCGCCGCGACCAGGATCAGCCGGGATCGCGCGGGATGCAGCCCCAGACTCGCCGCCTCCGCGTCGCCCACGCTCAACACGTCCAGCTCCCGGCGCAGGGCCAGGACGACCAGTGCGCTGACCACGGCGTACGGGATGATGACCAGGACGTCGTGCCAGCCGCCGGTCGCGAGACGGCCGAGCAACCACGAGTAGACCTCGCGGATGCTGTCGGCGTAGCGCTGGAGCACGTAGGTCTGGATGGCGGCGAGGAAGGCCGAGATCGCGACCCCGGCGAGAATGAGCGTGCTGCCGGAGCGATCGCGGCCGCCCGCGATCCCGAGCAGATAGGTGAGGCCGACCGCGAGCAGCGCGCCGGCGAAGGCGAAGAGCGGGACGCTGGTCCACATGCCGCCGCGCAACGCGATGGCGAGCGTGGCGCCGAGACCCGCGCCGGCCGCGACGCCGAGCAGATAGGGGTCCGCGAGCGGATTCCGGAAGACGCCCTGGTAGCTCGCTCCGGCGAGGGCGAGCATCGAGCCGACCAGCATGCCGAGCACCACGCGCGGCAGCCGCAGGTCCGTGACGATGGCGATCTCGCGCTCGTTCAGCCCCGAATTCAGGTGGACGCCCGGAATCAGGTTCAGCAGCTCGATCGCGACCGAACCGGGCGGCAGCCCGACCGGCCCGAAGGCGATGCCGGCGAGGACCGCGACGACGAGGACGGCGACCGCGGTGAGCAGCCACGACAGCCGAAGCCCCGCCGGCCTGACCTCCACGTCCCTTCCCCCTTCCCTGCCGCTACCCGCCCGCCCGCTCACCGCTGCCCGCCCGCTCGCCCCTCCCGCCGCTCGCGCCCCCGCCGCTCGCCCCTCGCTCGCCCCGCTCGCTCGCCTCGTTGATCATGGGGTTGACCACCTCGACACGCCGTCGAGACCACAGTTAACTCCATGATCAACGAGGCGAAGCGCGTCAGGAGATCTGGTTCACCGAGGTCGCGACCGTCTGCGCGAGGTCGACGATTCGCGGCCCCCAGCGGGAGGCGATGTCGTCGTCGAGCGCGACGATCTGGCCCTTGCTGACGGCGGTGATGCCGGACCAGCCCGCCCGCGCCTTGACGGTGTCGGCGGTCTGCTGGCAGCACTTGGCGTCGGCCAGGAAGATCAGGTCGGGGTTCGCCTTGACCAGGGCCTCGGCGGACAGCTGCGGGTACCCGAAGGCCTTGCCGTCGGCGTCCGCGGCGTCGGCGACGTTCTGCAGGCCGAGGAGCGTGAAGATCGACCCGATGAAGGTCTTCGAGGTGGCCGAGTAGAGGTCCGGCGAGACCTCGTAGAAGTAAGTCAGCGGCTTGGTGCGCGCCTTGACCGACTTCACGATCGTGTCGAGCTTCGACTTCATGTCTGCCACGACCTTGGCGGCGTCGTCGGCGTGGCCGGTCAGCTTGCCGAGGTCGGCGATCTCGGCGTACGCCTCGTCGAGGGTCGCCGCCGCCGGAACCAGGAAGGTCGGGATCTTCAGCGCCTTGAGCTGGTCGACGATCTTGTCGCTGTCGTTGGTGAGGACCACCAGGTCCGGGTTCTTCGCGGCGATCGCCTCGGCGCTCGGCTTGTACGCGGACAGGTCCGACTTCGGTACGCCGGCCGGGTAGTTGGACTGGTCGTCGACCGCGACGACCTGCGTACCCGCGTTGACGGCGTAGAGCATCTCAGTGGCCGTCGGCCCGAGCGAGACGATCTTGGCAGGCTGCTTGTCGAGCGTCACACTGCCGACGGTGACCGGGTACGCCGCGCTGGTGGGCGTGGCAGTGGGGGTGGCCGTTCCGCCGTTTCCGGTGGAGCAGGCGGCCAGGCCGAAGGCGAGACCGGCGAGCAGTCCGAGCGCACGTCTTCTCAACATCGAATTCCTCCTATCGGTCGAGGGGTTAGTCCGCCGACAGGAGTGAAGGGTGCCTGCCCGCGAGACGCCCTTCCTCGAGAGCGTTACTTCGCGACCGCGGCAAGGCGACCTGGCTCGACCAGCCCGAACGCGACCGGAGTCACGCCTGGGGAGGGATCACAGTTGCGGGACAGCGCCGGATTCGCACCGGCTTCGCTGACCGCGGTCAGCCAGAGGCTAACCCACGGCCGATCCCGGACGGAAATTCAGCGCTGTTCGCTGTTGGTGGGCGACTGCTCGGCGTCGGTCGGGTGATCCGGCTCGTCCTGGGTCGCCGGCTTCGTCCCGGCGGGCTCGTCCTCACCGGCGAGCGCGGACCGGAGCTTCGACTTCTCCGTCTTGCGGCGCTCGACCGCGTTCTGCAGCTGGAGGGAGTACTGCTCACGCCAGCCACGCAGGACGAACCAGCTCAGCACCGCCGATACCAGGATGGCGAGGACGAGCTTGAGGAAGATGCTCAGCGGGAACGGCAGCAGCACGAGGAACGCGGCGACGAACAGGCCGACGCGCCCGAGCGTGTACTTGACAGCAGGACTCACGCCCAGCAGCCTACGCGCTGCTGGGCGGGTTCCACGAAGTGGCCGGGCCCAGTAACCGGGCCCGATGACTACGCCCAGACCTGCTGGGGTTCGCGCCGCCGGTCGGCCAGCGACACCGGCGCGTCGAACTCGCGTACCACCTCGTAGCGGGTGTTGCGCTCGACCGGCCGGAAGCCGGCGTCCTGGATCAGGGTGAGCAGGTCCTCGCGGTGCATGGTGTCCGGCGTGCCGTAGGAGTCGGCGTCGTGGGTGATCTTGTACTCGACCACCGAGCCGTCCAGGTCGTCCACGCCGAAGTTCAGCGACAGCTGGGCGACCGAGAGGCCGTGCATGACCCAGAAGCACTTCACGTGATCGAAGTTGTCGAGCATCAGCCGGGAGACCGCGAAGGTCTTCAGCGACTCGGCCGGCGACGCCATCGTGGTCTTGGCCTGGATGCGGTTGCGGACGATGCCGTCGGCGCTGTCGTGGAAGTCGTGCTGGTAGCGCAGCGGGATGAAGACCATGAAGCCGCCGGTCTCGTCCTGCAGCTCTCGCAGTCGCATCACGTGATCGACCCGGTGCCGGGGTTCCTCGATGTGCCCGTAGAGCATTGTCGCCGGGGTACGGAGCCCCTTCTCATGGGCCAGCCGGTGAATCCGCGACCAGTCCTCCCAGTGGCACTCGTGGTCGACGATCTGCTGACGGATCTCCCAGTCGAAGATCTCGGCGCCGCCACCGGTCAGCGAGGCCAGGCCGGCGTCGATCAGCTCGTCGAGGATCTCGTCGGCGGGCAGGCCGGAGATCTTCTCGAACCACTGCACCTCGGTCGCGGTGAAGCACTTCAGCGAGACGTCGGGCAGCGCCTCCTTCAGCGCGCGCAGCACCCGGGGGTAGTACTTCCACGGCAGTGTCGGGTGCAGACCGTTGACGATGTGCAGCTCGGTGAGCTGCTCGTCCTTCATCTCCAGCGCCTTCTCCACGGCCTGCTCGACGCGCATGGTGTACGCGGCCTTCTCCCCCGGCTTGCGCTGGAAGGAGCAGTACGCACAACTGGCGGTGCAGACATTGGTGAGGTTCAGGTGCCGGTTGACGTTGAACATCACCCGGTCGCCGTTCTTCTCGGTGCGCCGGTGGTGCGCCAACCGGCCCAGCCAGGCCAGATCGTCGCTGGCGTACAGGGCCTCACCGTCGGCCCGGGTGAGCCTTTCGCCGGCGTAGACCTTCTCTTCCAGCTCCCGCTTCAGCCCCGCGTCCATCCGCTGCGCCTCCCAACCGTCGACTCCGTTCTGCACATTACCCGGGGGTTCACCGGTCCTTACGGTCGCGGGTGTCGACTTTCGCTTCCGGGTGCGCTATGAACGAAGGCGGCACACCGGACGGATCCGGCGGGATCTCGGGGAGAAGACACATGACGCGACGACGCGTTGGCGCGGCTCGGTTGTCTGCGCTGCTCACGGCAGCGATCGTCACGGGAGTGGCGGCTCCGGCCGCTGCGGCGCCGTCGACGACCACCGCGACTGCGCAGAAGGTGCCCGACGGCGGCGTCCTGCCTGTCCCGAATGGTCCGTTGCAGTTGCCTTATGGCGTACCCACGAGCGGCGGCACCGTCGGCAACGACCTGGCCGCGCTCGCCGCGCAGCTGAACGCGATCCAGACCGAGGTCTCGGTCCTCGCCGAGCAGCTCAACGAGCTGAAGCAAGCGGTCACCGACACCACGAACGCGTTCATCTACGCCCAATACGAGTACGCCGAAGCCCAGAACCGGTTGGAGAAGGCGAAGAAGGCCCTCGCGTCGGCCGCCTCGGACGCGTACGTGCAGTCCGGCGGTCTGCCGAACCTGGGGCTGGGCGGACTCGCCCCGCGCGCCGACGACCCCGTGCACGGCAGTTCCGGCGCGGCGCACGAACTAGCCCTGGCCAAGGCGGAGTACGAGCGGACCAAAGCGGCGTACGAGACGACGCAGAAGAACCAGACGGAGACGAAGCAGCGCTTCGCCACCACGGAGGTCAGCTACAACCAGCGCAGCACCGCGATGTTGGAGCTGAAGACCCGCAACGCCGCGAAGGTCGCGCAGATCCTGCGTCAGCAGGAGGCGGCCGAACAGGCGCTCGGCCAGCAGTACCTCAACACCGACGCCCTGTCCGGCTACAAGGCGAACCCGAAGGCGCTCGCCGCCGTCAACTTCGCCCTCAAGCAGCTCGGCAAGTCCTATGTGTGGGGCGCCGAGGGTCCCGACCACTACGACTGCTCAGGTCTGATGTGGGCGGCGTACCGGACGACCGGGCACACCCTGCCGCGCGTCTCGCGGGACCAGTACCAGGGCACCAAGGACACCTCGGTGTCCCGATACGCCTTGCTCCCCGGCGATCTGCTGTTCTTCGGCGAAGACCCGAACAACCCGGCCTCGATCCACCACGTCGGCATGTACCTCGGCAACGGCAAGATGATCCACTCGCCGACCACCGGCGACGTCGTGAAGATCTCGAACGTCTGGTGGTCGCACTTCTTCGGCGCGACCCGGGTCTACTCGGCCATCAAGGTCGCCACCCCGACGCCCACGCCGACGCGGACGACGACGCCCACCGCGACCGCCACGGCCACCGCCACGGCGAAGCCGACGCAGACGACCAGCTCACCGAGCCCGAGCCCGACGACCAGCTCGCCGAGCCCGACGCCCACCACGGAGTCGCCGACTCCGGCCGCGACGACCGAGAGCCCGGCGCCGCAGGAGACCACCAACTCGGCGGCCGCCACCCAGCCCGCCGTCGAGCCGACGCCGACGCCCGCTCCCTGACGCTCACGCGCGCAGCGCGGTCACCATCCGGGCGACACCGTCCGCAATGGACTCCGCCGACGCCGCGATCGTGCCGCGGACGTGGCCCACGCCGCCGGTGCCGAACTTGCGCCCGGGGGCGAAGGCTATGCGGCCACGTTCCAGGAAGAAGTCGGCGGGCTCGCCCTCGATGACCAGCTCGCGACAGTCCAACCAGGTCAGATAGGTGCCTTCCGGCGCGCGGTACCCGACCTCCGGCAGCTGCTGGGCCAGCAGGTCGCCGAGCAGGCGGCGATTGGCGTCCAGGGCCGCCAGCAGATCGTCCAGCCACGGCTCGCCGTGCCGCAGCGCGGCCGTGTGCGCGATCGTGCCGAAGTGGCTCGTCCCGTGCGCGACGTGCTCGGGCAGCCGCCGGACGTCGTCGACGGCCTGCACGCCCCCGATCAACAACGCCGCCTTCAGCCCGGCGAGATTCCACGCCTTCGACGCCGACATCAGCGAGAACCCGCGATCGTCCACGCTCAGATACGGCACGAACGACGCGCCCGCCGGAACCAGCGGCGCGTGGATCTCGTCGGCCACCACCCGCACCCCATAACCGTGGGCGAGCTGCGCGACTTGCTCCAGCTCCGCGCGCGTGTGCACAGCGCCCGTGGGATTGTGCGGATTACACAACAGGTACGCAGCCCGACTACCCGCCGACGCGGCGTGCCGGAACGCCGCCTCCAGGACGGCGAAGTCGATCCGGCCGTCCGTTCCCAGCGGCGCCTCCACGATCCGGCGGCCCGCATGCTCCACGAAGCCGAAGAACGGGAAGTACACGGGTGGGTTGACCACGACGGCATCGCCCCGGCCGGTGACCAGCCGGAGTGCCTCGACGACCCCGGTCATGACGTCGGCCACCGGCGACGTCTGGGCCGTCTCGAAACTCCAGCCCCAGCGACGGCCGCCGAACGCGCTCAGCGCTTCCGCGTACCCGTCGCCCGCGGGGTAGCCGGTGTCGCTGAGGCGCACCGCTTCCTGCAGCGCCTCGCGTATGGGGTCGGCGAGGTCGACGTCCATCTCGGCCACGAACGCCGGCAACACGTCCTCAGGGTATGTGCGCCATTTCACACTGGTCCGCCGGCGCAACATCTCCGGCGTGACCGTGCTGAACGGGTCGGCCATGGTTCCGATCTTCCCACGTTCGGGGGCTCGTTCGGCGGGCCGATTCGTGAGCCCAGCCACTCCGAGCCCTTATTCGGACAAGCGGGGCAGCCGAGCACGTACACTCACCTCTGTTGCGTGCCCATCGGCACGCGTTTTCTATGCGTGTTCCTGCGAGAAGAATGCTGGCGGCAGGCCTTCCGGGCCGCCGCGCGGACGCGGGGATACCTCCATGGAATGCCCCACGTTCGAGTACCGAGGAGCACCTTGAGTTTCGCTGATCCCTCCACCTTCCCGTCCGTCTTCGACCTCGAGTCTGACACCAGCGGCTCCGAGTCGGCTGGGAAGGCCTCCTTCGCTGAGCTGGGCCTGCCGCGCAAGCTGGTCCGGGCGCTGGCCCGCGAAGGCATCACCCATCCCTTCGAGATCCAGGCCGCGACCGTGCCGGACGCCCTCGCCGGGCGCGACGTGCTGGGCCGGGGCCAGACCGGTTCGGGCAAGACCCTGGCCTTCGGCCTGCCGGCAATCGCTCGCATCGCCGAGAGCGGCCGGGCCCGCCCGCGTCACCCCAAGGGCCTGATCCTGGTCCCCACCCGGGAACTGGCGATGCAGGTCGCCGACGCGCTCCGGCCGCTGGGCCGCGAGCTGGGCCTGTTCCTGGCCACCGCCGTCGGCGGGGTGCCCTACGACCGGCAGATCTCCGGTCTGGAGCGCGGCCTCGACATCCTGATCGCGACGCCGGGCCGACTGGGCGACCTCATCAACCGGGGTGCCTGCTCGCTCGACGAGGTGCAGATCTCGGTGCTCGACGAGGCCGACCAGATGGCCGACATGGGCTTCCTGCCCGAGGTCACCGAACTGCTCGACAAGACCCCCGCGGGCGGTCAGCGACTGCTGTTCTCCGCGACCCTCGACGGCGACGTCGACACGCTGGTCCAGCGGTTCATGACCGACCCGGTGACGCACTCGACCGCGCCGCCGGCCGCCTCGGTCACCACCATGGATCACCTGATGCTGCTGATCCCGCCGACCGACAAGTTCCGGGTCGTCGCCTCGATCGCCAACCGGTCGGGCCGCACGATGCTCTTCGCGCGTACGCAGGCGGCCGTCGACCGGCTCGTCGACCAGCTCCGCGAGGTCGGCGTACGCGCCGGCGGCCTGCACGGCGGCAAGAGCCAGGCGGTCCGCACGCGTACCCTCGCCGAGTTCAAGGAAGGCCGCACGAGCGTCCTCGTGGCGACGGACGTGGCCGCCCGAGGCATCCACGTGGACGGCGTGTCCCTCGTCGTGCACGTCGACCCGCCGCGCGACCCGAAGGACTACCTGCACCGGGCGGGCCGCACCGCCCGGGCCGGCGAGTCCGGCGCGGTCGCCACGCTGGTCCTGCCGAAGCAGCGGCGCAGCACGCAGATGATGCTGCAGAAGGCCGGTGTCGACGACGCCGCCGAGCACCGCGTACGCGCCGGCGACGCCCGCCTGACCGAGCTGACCGGCGCCCGCGAGCCGAGCGGCGTACCGGTCAAGGACGAGCCGCGCCCGGCCCCGTCCGCCGCGCACCGGCCGCGCCGTCACTTCTCGGACCGGCCGCGCCGGTTCCCCGACGGCGGTGGCCGCGAGGGTGGTGGCCGTCCCCGCTTCCGTGAGGACCGCCCCAAGCGGTACGCCGACCGCTGACCCTCTTAGTACATCCCCTTGATCGGGTCACCGATCTGTGTCCAGAACACCTCGTTCACGACACAGATAGGTGACCCGATCATCGTTTCGCCTGCGAAACCGCGGCAGCCCAGCGGCCGCTGCCTTGGGGCGAGCTTGCCGATCAGGCGCAGAGCTTGCCGATCAGGCGCAGAGGTTCGGCACGGCCGGGCAGCCGCGTACGGTCTGCCGCCTGGGCGATCCGGCTCGGGAGCGTCCACCGGGCAGCCGTCGCCTTCACCATCGAAGGCCCTTCGTCCACCGGGGAATGGTGAAACGAAAGCGGCCGCACCGCCGAAGCGATGCAGCCGCGTTCTGTGGATTACCAGGCGGTGTGGATGACCGCCGCTCAGTCGTCGAGCCAGTCGAGGCGGCGGTCGGCGCGCCGGGACGGGTCGTCGTAGCCGTTGGTCTGCTGGCCGTACGAGTCCGGGTTGTAGCGCTGCGTCGCCTCGCCGTACGCGCCCTGGTCGTAACCGCTGCCGCGCTGCTCGGGGACGTAGCCGCCGCCGGAACCGTAGTTGTTGCTCTGCGAGCCGTAGCCGCCGGCCGAGTCGCCGTAGCCGCCCGACTGTTGCTGCTGCTGACCGTAGCTTCCCTGCGAGCCGTAGCCCTGGTCGTAGCCGCCGCTCGCCTGGCCACCGCTGCCGTAGTTGCCAGCCGAGTCGCCGTAGCCACCACCGGGCTGCTGTTGCTGCTGACCGTAGCTTCCCTGCGAACCGTAACCCTGGTCGTAGCCGCCGCCTTGGCCGTAGCCGCCGTTCGCCGCGCCGTAGTTGCCGCCGCCCTGGTCGTAGCTGCCGCCCTGCTGACCGCTCCCGTACGCCGAACCGTTGGCGCCGTAGCCGCCGCCCGCGCCGTACTCCGAGCCGGGGGTGGCCGGCGAACCGTAGCCGCCACCGGCCTGGGGTCCGGCACCGTAGCCACCGGCGCCGCCCTGGGCGCCTGAGCCGTAGCCGGACGTCGGCGCGGCGGGCGAACCGTACGCCCCCGCGACGGGCGAGCCGTAGGCTCCGCCACCGGCCGGGGAGCCGTACGCACCGCCACCGGCGGAAGGCCCGGCAGCCGGAGAGCCGTACGCCCCACCGGAAGGCGCGCCGTAGGTCGAACCACCCGCGGAAGGACTGCCATACGCCCCACCCCCGGCTGGGGAACCGTATGCGCCGCCGCCGGCACCGGCAGCACCACCGGCGGACGGCGAGTAACCTCCGCTGCCGTAGGTCTGCGTCGGCTGCGCGTCCTGGCCGTAAGTCGGCTGCGCGTCCTGGCCGTAGCCCGTCCAACCGCTCTGCTGCGGGCGAGCGCCGTAGTCGCCGGGGCGCTGCACCGTCGTCGGGGCGTCGCCCATCGGCGACCGGGCCACCATGGTCGGGTCGGCCGACGGCCGGGCTCCGTAGTAGCCGCCGCTGGACCGAGGCGGCGTCGCCCGGCGGACCGGAGCGTCGTCCTCGTCCTCGTCGTCCTCGTCTTCGTCGTCCTTGTTGCGGCGCATCAGGATCAGCGCGATCGCGCCGATGCCGAGCAGCACGAGCAGGCCGCCGACGATGATCATCATCCAGGACAGCCCGCTACCGGAGTCGTTGCTGGAGTTGCTCGGGTCGACCGCGCCCGCTCCCGCGGACTCGGTCGCGTTGGGGTCCTCGGTAGCCGTCGCGTTCGGGTCCACGGTCACCTCTTCGGTCGGCGACTCCTCGACGGACGGGGACGCGGTCGCGCCCTTGGGCGACATACCGATGCTGATGCCGGACTTGGACTGCCCGGCCGACACCGTGTACGACTTCGTCAACGTGGTGTAGCCGTCGGCGCTGACGCCGACGTAGATCGTGCCCGCCTGGATCGGGTCGCCGGCACTGCTGGTGAACGACCATGCCCCACTGCTGTCGGTCGTGTCGTTGTGCGTCTTGCCGGACGGGTCCTTGATGATGACCAGCGCGCCGTCGATCTTGGATCCGGTGCTGACGTCCTTGACGCTCCCCGAGATCGTGTTGATCGTCGTAGACGACTTCTTCAGCGTGACCGTCCCGGCGTCCTGCTTCTGGTTGCCGGCGGTGAGCTTGATCGTGGCCTGTTCGTCGTTCGTCGACGCTGAGGAGTACTTGAAGGTCGCCGAGTACTGCTTGTCCTCGCCGGCGGTGAACGTCTGGCCACCCCAGGAGCAGGTGCCCGAGCAGGTGAGCTTGCCGTTGCTGGACTCGGCCTTCACGTCGAACGTGTCGTCGCCCAGACCGATGTTCTTGACCGAGAACGAGACCTTGACCGTCTCGTTGTAGTCGACTGAGGACTCGCTCAACGAGTAGTTGGAGATCGCCGCGATCGCGGTCGCGGGACCGCCGATCGCCAGGACGGAACCTAGCGCCAAGCTTGCGACCACACCCGCACGCAGCAAGAAGGCCCGTCGTCGGTGTGTTGCCACGGTCACCCGCCCTTTCCTTCCACTCCCCCCGCGGACGCGCAACGGTCCGTTAGATGCGCACCGCTCGCCACTATGCCTTGTCCGACCAAGGTTCCGCGACCCAGGGGAGGGGCCAATCATGATGGGTGGAAGTCGTATCGTCCACTCATGTCCGTACCGCGCGATAAATCCCAGGCGCTGCTCACGGCGCTTTCATGCATCGATGCAGATCAGGAGCCGGAGCGGACGACCTTGCGCGACGCCGTTCGGTTCGTTCTGGGCGTACTTTCAGATCGTGAGCCCGGACGTTCGGTGGAGGTACGCGTTCCTCCGTTCGGCGCGGTGCAGTGCATCGCTGGACCTCGGCATACCCGGGGCACGCCGCCGAACGTTGTGGAGATGGACGCAATCACCTTCCTCAAAGTGACGTCGGGACGGCTCGCGTGGGCGGACGGCGTCGCGGACGGGCGCATCGCAGCAAGTGGCAATCGCGCTGATTTATCACCGTTCATACCAGTTGTCTGAATCATTCGCTCTTTTCCAGATCCGCAAACTCTGCCAGAATCAATAGAGCCGCGCTTCACGTCGGACTATCACGGAAAGCACCCGGAAGGTGGCTTTCCGTGAAGGCCGCCGAGTCGCGTACACTGTCTCGCGACGGCAGACTGAGCTTCACCAGAGCTTCAGGCCCTGGCGGACCACTCACGAGACCACCGATCAGCGACATCGAGCACTAGGTTGGGAGCAGCAGGGTGCCCCGAGGCGACGGCCGGTTGAGCCACGAACTCGACCCCTACCGGCCAGGCCCGCAGGACGCGTGTGGCGTCTTCGGAGTCTGGGCGCCGGGCGAGGAAGTGGCCAAGCTCACCTACTTCGGGCTCTACGCCCTGCAGCACCGCGGCCAGGAGGCGGCGGGCATCGCCGTCAGCGACGGCACGGGCGTGGTGGTCTACAAGGATCTCGGCCTGGTCGCCCAGGTCTTCGACGAGCCGACCCTGGCGAGCCTGCGCGGCCATCTGGCCATCGGGCACGCCCGGTACTCGACTACCGGCGGCTCCACCTGGGAGAACGCGCAGCCGACGATCAAGGCGACCAAGCTCGGCACCACGCTCGCCTTGGCGCACAACGGCAATCTCGTCAACTCGGCCGATCTCGCGACGCGTATCCGTGAGCTCGGTCTCGACGTCGACGGCTCGACCAGCGACACCGCGCTGGTCACCACGCTGCTCGCCGCCACGCCCGACCTCAGCGTCGAGGCGGCCGCGTTGCAGGTGCTGCCCACGGTCAAGGGCGCCTTCAGTTTCGTCTTCATGGACGAGAACACGTTGTACGCGGCTCGTGACCGCAACGGCGTACGCCCGCTGGTGCTGGGTCGCCTGGAGCGAGGCTGGGTGGTCGCCAGCGAGGCGGCCGCGCTCGACATCGTCGGCGCCAGCGTCGTCCGCGAGGTCGAACCCGGCGAGCTGATCGCGATCGACGAGAACGGCCTGCGCTCGTCGCGGTTCGCCAACCCGGACCCCAAGGGCTGCCTGTTCGAATACGTCTATCTCGCCCGGCCCGACGCCACGATCTCCGGCCGCAACGTCTACGCGGCGCGTACCGAGATCGGCCGTCAGCTGGCCCGCGAGCACCCGGTCGAGGCGGATCTCGTCATCCCCAGCCCGGAGTCGGGCACGCCCGCCGCGATCGGCTACGCCGAAGAGTCCGGCATCCCTTACGGCATGGGCCTCGTGAAGAACGCGTACGTCGGCCGGACCTTCATCCAGCCGTCGCAGACCATTCGTCAGCTGGGCATCCGGCTGAAGCTCAACCCGTTGCGCGACGTCATCCGCGGCAAGCGGATCGTCGTCGTGGACGACTCGATCGTGCGGGGCAACACCCAGCGCGCCATCGTGCGGATGCTGCGTGAGGCCGGCGCCATCGAGGTGCACGTGCGTATCTCCTCCCCGCCGGTGAAGTGGCCTTGCTTCTACGGCATCGATTTCGCGGACCGCGCCGAACTGCTGGCCAACGGTCTGGACAACGAGGGCATCCGTCGCGCCATCGGTGCCGACTCCCTCGGCTACGTATCGCTGAACGGTCTCATCGCCGCCACCGAGCAGCCGGCCAACCGCTTGTGCCGGGCCTGCTTCGACGGCCAGTACCCGATTGATCTGCCCGCCGGTGATCTGATCGGAAAGCATGTGCTCGAGTCGGTCGGCCGTCGTGTGGACGAGGCGGGCCAGGCCGAGCAGCGGGACCGGTCCGGTGACGAACCGGCCCTGAACGAGGACCCGGCGACCCTGGAACGCGCCGGAGCCTGAGCACGCGGCCGTCGTCGCTGCCGCGAGAGAACAAAGGGGAGTACCACCGTGACGCACGTAGCCGAGCGCCCAGCCACCGACGGCGCGGGCGGCCGTCAACTCTGGAACGCCGAGAACGGCAACGGTCGTAAGCGCCAGGCGACTTACGCGGACGCCGGAGTCTCGATCCACGCCGGCGATCAGGCGGTGGAACTGCTCAAGGCGAAGGTGCAGCGCACCCACCGGCCGGAGGTGCTGGGCGGGCTGGGCGGCTTCTCCGGCCTGTTCAAGCTCGATGTCACGAAGTACAAGAAGCCGGTGCTCGCTTCCTCGACGGACGGCGTCGGCACCAAGCTGGTGATCGCGCAGGCGATGGACATCCACGACACGGTCGGCATCGACCTCGTCGCGATGGTCGTGGACGACCTGGTGGCGTGTGGCGCGGAGCCGCTGTTCCTGCTCGACTACATCGCCTGTGGCGAGGTCGTTCCGGACCGGGTCGCCGAGATCGGCGCGGGCATCGCGGATGGTTGCCGCACCGCGGGCTGCGCGCTGCTCGGTGGCGAGACGGCCGAGCACCCGGGAGTGATGAAGTCGCACGAGTACGACCTTTCCGCCAACGGCGTGGGCGTCGTGGAGGAGGACGAGATCCTCAGCCGCGAGCGCGTCCAGCTGGGCGACGTGGTCATCGCGATGCGCTCGTCGGGTCTGCACTCCAACGGCTACTCGCTGGTCCGCCACGTCCTCATGGGGCAGGGCCGGCTGCGGCTGAGCAGCGTCATCGAGGACCTCGGCGTGAACCACACGCTGGGCGAGGAGCTGCTCACCCCCACCAAGATCTACGCGCAGGACTGCCTCACGCTGATCGCCGAATGCGAGGTGCACGCGCTCGCGCACGTCACCGGTGGCGGCATCCCGGGGAACCTCAACCGGGTCCTGCCGGACACGATGGACGCCATCGTGGACCGCTCGACGTGGCGACCGCAGCCCATCTTCGATCTGGTGCAGAGCCGGGGCCGGATCGAAGCGCCCGAGATGGAGTCGACCTTCAACATGGGCGTCGGCATGTTCGCCGTGGTCGCGCCCAACGACGCCGACCGGGCGATGGCGCTGCTCACGGCGCGTGGGGTCGAGGCCTGGTCGGTCGGCGAGGTCGTCGAGGGCGAGGGCAACGTACGCATGCTCGGGTCGCACACGCGCGGCTGAACTAACTGCGGGGCTCCCTAGTCTGGCCGGAATGCGCCAGACTAGGGCAGCGGCGACCGCGAGGAGGTGGGCGATGGCCTCCGTACACCGGTTCACCGGCATGCGGGGCATCGCCTCGGTGCCCTCTTATGTGATCATGCAGCCCACGACACTGTGCAATTTGGACTGTGCGTACTGCTATCTGCCGTTGCGCAAGGAGGATCGGCGGATGGCTCCGGCCGTCGCCGAGGCAGTCGCGCGGACCGTGAACCAGTGGGCCGCCGAGGCACCCCGATTCTCCGTGGTCTGGCACGGTGGCGAGCCCACCGCGGCCGGCCGCGAACGCCTTCTCCAGCTCATGGCGCCGTTCCAGGGCGTCGAGCACCACTTGCAGACCAACGCCACCCTCGTCGACGACGCCTGGTGCGAGTTCTTCCGGGCGTACGACATCCACATCGGATTGAGCGTGGACGGCCCGGAGCGGTTCACCGCACAGCGCGTCGACCGGGCCGGGCGGATGGCGTACCAGCAGATCATGCGCGGAGCCGAAGCCTTGCGACGGCATGGCGTGCCGTTCGCGGCTCTCTGCGTGGTCTCCGACCCGAGCCCGGCGCTGGCCCGCGAGCTGTACCCGTTCTTCCGCGAGCTGGGCTGTTACGCCCTGGGCATCAACATCGAGGAGCGCGAGGGCGTCAACACCCGCAGCAACGCCCACGCGGAGAGCGAGGTCCGCGGTTTCTGGGCGGAGCTGACCGCGGCCTGGCGCGCCGATCCCGCCATCGAACTGCGCGACATCGAGTTCGCCATCCGGTACGCCGGAGCGCTGCGCCGGAACGAGGCGGACGGCGTCCTGCCGCGCCAGGTGGATCCGATCCCGACGATCGCGTACGACGGCTCGGTCGTGCTGGTCTCCCCGGAGCTGGCCGGGTTCAGCAGTCCGCAGTACGGCGACTTCAGCAGCGGCAACGTGACGAGTACGCCGTTGGCCGACATCGTCGCCGGCGCCACGGATTCCCACTGGATCAGCGAGTACCTGCGCGGCGTGGAAGCCTGCCGGGACAGCTGTGCCTATTTCGGGTTCTGTGGCGGTGGCCATGCCGCCAACCGATACTTCGAGCACGGCCGATTCGACACGACGGTCACCGAGCACTGCCGCAACAGCAAGATCCGCCTGATGGAGGGAGTCCTGGACCATGCCGCACCTCATTGAGGCGCCCGAACTGGCCGACCGAGTACGCGCCGACGGCGTCGCCGCGCTGGTCGAGGCGGCTGAGGAGATCTGGTCGACCCGGGCCGCCGATCCGCGGGGCCCGGTCGCGGGACCGCGCCCGTTCGAGGACGCGTTCCCGACCTTCTACCAGTTCTCCAACAGCCCGCAGAAGTAGCGGGGGCATAGTTGAAGGGAGCCCATACCGTCTACGTCGGACGGCTCGGGCTCCCTCCAGCAGGGGTGTTCGCCGGGGGACGGGCGATTAGTCGCCCTGGCGCTGCTGCGGGATCTGACCCTGCAGAAGCGCGCGCACCTCCGACTCGCGGTAACGGCGGTGTCCACCCAGGGTGCGGATGGCGCTGAGCTTGCCCGCCTTCGCCCACCGGGTCACCGTCTTGGGGTCGACACGGAACATCGACGCCACCTCGGCGGGGGTCAGCAGCGGCTCGGGTTCGTGCGTACGCGACGCCATGGGTCACTCCTCCACAAGTACCTGTTAACGAGGGCCGGGGTCCCGCCGGCCGACGCGCCTCCCATAGTCCGGCTCGTCCACGATGTCCGACATGGGCCGAACGGGTGAAGGTCCGTAGATGGACGGATGATGAATCAATGATATTTCCGAAAAAAACCGGACAATATGCCCTCAAGGGATGACGGCATAGGCCGGAATTGTGCTTACTTCTAGGCGTTTTTCAATGCGCCCAGAGAGCGCCAATACCGGACAAATTCCCTCGGTCGAGTAGCCCTCGGAGTACCGGCGAGTAATGCGTACGGATGATCAGTTGTAGCGCTCCATGAGCTGGATCTCGCGCCAGCGGTCGACCAGTCGCTCGTAATGATCCGTCGCCGCCTCGCCGTCGCCCGTATTCAGCGCGGCGAGACCCGCGGCGACCAGGCCCGGCGAATCGTCGTCGTACAGCGCCTGATCGTTGAACAGGTGCACGAGACCGCCGTAGTCGAGTTCGACGATCGAGCCGGGATGGAACTCCTCCAGCCAGCGGGTTCCCTCGGCGACCGACTCGGTGATCGGGGCGTCGCCCATGGTGCGACGCAGAATGGCCAGCCCCTGATGGGCCCGGCGACGCGCCTTGCCGATCTCCGTCCGATAGCGCACCAGCCGGCGACCGGCGCCGACGCTGATCTCCCGCTCGGCGAAGTCCACGAACAGGAACCACCGCAGCGGTACGCCCCACGTCGCGACGTGCTCGTGCACGCGCGGCAATCCGTGGTCGAGGACGCGCGCGCCGCCCCGGAAGTCGCTGACCACCGTCTGAGCGAGCCCGGCCAAGGCGGGCGGGACGAACGCGTCGGCGAGGACGGCGGGTACGCCGGCCCGTGCCGTGAGCGCCGCCTCCGCCACGCGTACGCGCAGATTCCAGGGGCAGATCAACGCACCGGACTCGGTCGTCAACACGTACGCCTCGTCGGGGAGGTCCGGGAGCCGCGACCAGCTCGCGCCGAGCGCCTCGAGAACGGTGACACGCTGACGACCGGGCCCCTCGGCCGGGCCGACGGCCCGTCCCTCGTCGAGGTAACGGCGCCAGAAGCGCTGACGATCCCGGTCGAACGCGGCCAACGGCTCATAGACGCGTAGGTACGCGGCGAACTGTGACGGCACGTGGCGATCCTCCCACGGGCTGAGGGCTTCCCGCACGTACCCGGGACACTCGCCTGCCCGCTTCACTTCAGCTCGGGCGCGAATGCCCGTGTGCCCGGCGCGAAAGCTTCTGCCCGGCGGGAATGCCGGTGTGCCAGTGCGATTGCTTCTGCCCGGCGCGCGATTGCTGCTGTCCGGCGCGAATCGCGTGGCAGGCGCGACGGCGTCTCGCCGAGTGGTCGGGGCCACCTTCGCGACCAGCCACTCCAGTAGGCTCCGAAAGGAGACCTCGCGCCACCCCATGCGGGGTCCCGCGGCCCGCGCCACACAACGGCGCGACAGACTCAACGAGGAGTTCTCATGGGCGTCTTCAGCGCCGACACCGGTCACGAACAGGTCGTCTTCTGCCAAGACCGGACTACCGGCCTCAAAGCGATCATCGGCGTCTATTCCACCGCGCTCGGCCCCGCCCTCGGCGGCACGCGCTTCTATCCGTACGCCTCCGAAGAGGAGGCTCTGCACGACGTGCTGGAGTTGTCTCGCGGGATGGCGTACAAGAACGCCCTCGCGGGGCTGGACCTCGGCGGCGGCAAGGCCGTCATCTGGGGTGACCCGGTACTGGACAAGACCGAGGCGCTGCTTCGGGCGTACGGCCGGTTCGTGCAGTCGCTCAACGGCCGCTACTGGACCGCTTGCGACGTCGGCACCTATGTCCAGGACATGGACGTGGTGGCCCGCGAGACCCGGTTCGTGACCGGTCGCAGCGTCGAGCACGGCGGCGCGGGCGACTCGTCCATCCTCACCGCCTGGGGCGTCTTCCAGGGCATGCGCGCCGCCGCCGAGCACCGCTGGGGCTCGCCGTCGCTGCGCGGCCGCCGGGTCGGCGTCGCCGGGCTGGGCAAGGTCGGCAAGTACCTCGTCGCCCACCTGCTCGAGGACGGCGCCGAGGTCGTCGCGACCGATCCGAGCGAGGCCGCGATCGCGTGGGCTCGCCAGACCCACCCGCAGATCACCCTCGTGGGCGATGTGCAGGAACTCATCACCAGCGACATCGAGGTGTACGCGCCGTGTGCCCTCGGCGGGGCGCTCAACGACGACACCGTTCCCGTGCTGCGGGCGCAGATCGTCGCCGGAGCGGCCAACAACCAGCTGGCCCACCCGGGGGTGGAGAAGCTGCTCGCCGAGCGCGGAATCCTCTACGCGCCGGACTACGTCGTCAACGCCGGCGGCGTGATCCAGGTGGCCGACGAGATCGAGGGCTTCAACTTCGACCGTGCCAAGCTGCGGGCGACCAAGATCTACACGACCACGAAGCAGATCCTTGAACTCGCCGACGACGAGGGTGTGTCGCCCGCCACCGCGGCCGACCGCCTGGCGGAGCGGCGGATGGCGGAGGTCGGGCGGCTGCAGACCATCCGCCTGCCTCGCTGAGGCGCGCTGAAGGGCTAGTCAGGACCCGCGCGAGCGCTCCGGACGGGGTGCTCCGCGGGTCACGACCGAATCCGCAACGAACCCCTTACCGTCGCAAATCAGACAGTTTGCGCGCGGCACGGCAACATGGAGTGGAGCCCGAGGTGCCGAAGTCGGCAACACCTGTGTACCGTATGAGCCACGAGAGATGCCTGACGTCATCGGGGCCCGCCTTCGGGCTGCCCCGACATTCATGTGCGAGGGGGTCGGTCCATGGGACGCGGCCGAGCTAAGGCCAAGCAGACTAAGGTGGCCAGGGAGTTGAAGTACCACTCCCCGAACACCGACCTCGCGGCGTTGCAGCGAGAACTCGGTGGAGCCGCCGCCGCAAAGTCTGATGAGCAGCTCGACGACGAGTACGACGAGTACGACGCCGACGAGGACTCAGAAGACGCGGACGACGACCCCAACTGGGCGATACGGCGTTCCCGGTAGACGCTGTCGAAGATCGTTATTCACCAGCGGCGCAGGCACATGCGCTCGCTCTGTGGGTAGCGATCTTCGCGTGCCGCCACAAAGGTGTGGGGTCGTCCAGTGGGTGCGTCAGGGGGTGTGGTGCGTTTCGCACGCACCGCCTAGCCTGATGCCTCATGAGTGAGATTGAGACTCGCGGCGACGAGGAAAACACGCTGGTCACCTTTGACACCGACGGCGACGGCAAGGCCGACGTCTGGGTCAAGGACACCGACGGCGACGGCGTTTCCGACCTGGTGGAACTCGACCACAACCACGACGGTGAGGTCGACGTGACCCTGGTCGACCTCGACCAGGACGGCAAGCCCGACAACGTCTGAACGTTGCCGGTCAGCCGCCGCCCAGGGCGCGGAACGCCGACATCAGCAGCAGGACCACCAGCACCGCCGCGAGCACCCACCAGAGCCAGCGGCGGTGTTTGTGCGTACCGGGCAAGGCTTCGTCGACGCCGAGCTGGGTGAGGCGCCGGCGGGCCGCCAACACGCTCTCCCGTGCCCGGGTCACGACGGGGTCGGCGCCCGGCGCGCCATGGGCCGCCCGGGCTCGGGCCAGTTCGACGGCGTACCGGCATTGCGCACGCTGCAACGTGCGGACCGCACGCTCGCCCTTGCCCCCGGCGACCTTCTTGGCGTGGTGGCGGGCCCGCGCCCGCAGGTGGGCCTCGGCCAGCGTGCCCACCTCGCCTGGCGTCGCGACGTGCGGATCGCCGAGCTCGCCGAGCTCGGCCAGGTAGAAGCGCGCCTCGCGGGACCGGGCCAGCCAGGCCAGGCTGAGCACCAGGACGAGGGCCGGGAGGCCCTTGATCAGCAGGCCGAGCAGGATGCCGCCGGCTCCGCCGCCCACCCCGTCCGCGAGCAGCGGCGAGTTCCACAGGAAGTGCAGGAACCAGGCTCCGCCGAAGCCCACCGCCACGCCCGCGAGCCGGTTCAGCATCGACCGCTGGGTGTGCACCAGGAAGTACGCGATCCCGCCGCCGACCAGCGCGGAGAAGATCGTGTGGCTCCACAGGCCGGACAGGAACCCGCGGAGGAAGACGGTGGAGATCACCGGGCCGATCTCGTCACCCTGACCGGCGACGGCGACCGCGTTGACCGCGTAGATGATGTCCTCCACGATCTGGAAGCCCAGCCCGACGAGGGCGCCGTAGACCATGCCGTCCAGCACGCTGTTGATCTGCGCCCGGGCGATCAGCACCAGAACGATGACGCCTAGGCCTTTGAGCAGCTCCTCGACGCTCGGCCCGGCGATCGCCGACCCCCACGCGGCGGCGAACTCGGGGGAGACCAGTTTGGCGAGCAGATCGTGCACGGCCCGGTTGCCAGGGATGGCGACGATCGGCGCCACTGCGGCACCCCACGCGAACGCGGTCGCCAGCAGCAGCCACGGCTCCCGTTCCAGGAAGTCCAGCGACGCGATGAAGAGCCAGAACGGCACGGCGTAGAGGCCGAACAGGACGATCGCGGTCAGCGTCGCCGTCGGCCACTTCCCGTACGCCGTCGCGAAGATCCCCAGCAGCTGGATTCCACAGATCAGCAGCAGTCCGGTGAGCAGCCAGAAGGCCGGCATCTGCAGCGAGCGTACGGCGCGGGCGGTCCGGGGCGTGGGCCGGACGGAGTCGGTGGACATCGGCGGCCTACCTCTGCTCGATCGACGCGATGCTCGCCTCGATCCCCGTCATCAGATTGGCCAGGTCGGGTTCGGCGCCGCTGACCGTCACCTCGATCGAGCGCCCGGCGCTGAGGAAGACTGCGTACCGGCCGAGGCGTCCGGGCGCGGTGTAGGACCCCTGTCGGCCGGTCAGCCCGCTCTCGGTGGTCATCGGATCCTCGGCTCCGGTGACCTGGTAGCCCCGCGTACCGGTGATCTTCGCGCGCAGCTTGGCCGCCGCCGCCGTCAGATCGCCGGTGAACGGCGCGACCACGATGACGTACCGGACCGGGCCGATCAGGAACAACGCCGTGCCCCGGTCGGTGCCCGGCCGGGTGTTCGTGAGGTCCAGCTCGGCCTGCTCCGGCGGGATCACCACGACGCCCCCGCCGACCGCGTACGCCCGCCCGCCGACCGTCGAAGCACCGGCCGGAACCCGGCGGTTGATCGCCGGCAGACCCCAGGCCACGAAGAGGATCACGACCAGCACCGCCACGCTGCTGGCGAGATTGCGCAGCAGCCGGGTCCCCGCGGTCGACATGATCCGAAAGTAACGTGGGTGGCACCCGCGTGTCCGACTTATGCGTTCTTTCGGGCGACGCTCCGCTCCCCCACGCCGGCCCACCCTTTCGGCTGGATCAGGGTTCTGGGTCGGATCTGGAGGTCGCCGTGATGGGCGGGCGCGAGATGCGCGGCTGGGTCCGGGTGGACTCCTCAGTCTGCGCGGAC
>NZ_JBFBAZ010000129.1:0-22214 GCF_040682475.1 Hamadaea sp. NPDC051192 | reverse complement strand
ATCGCCTGCCGGATCCACCAGGTGGCGTACGTCGAGAACTTGTAACCCTTGGTGTAGTCGAACTTCTCCACCGCCCGGATCAGACCCAGGTTGCCTTCCTGGATCAGATCCAGGAACGCCATCCCCCGGCCCGTGTAGCGCTTGGCGAGGCTGACCACGAGTCGGAGGTTGGCCTCCAGCAGGTGGTTCTTGGCCCGGTCGCCGTCACGCGAGATCCAGAGCAGGTCGCGCTGCATGTCCCGGGTGAGCGTCAGCTCGCCCTCGTCGGCCGCCCGCAGCCGCTCCGCGGCGTAGAGCCCGGCCTCGATCCGCTTGGCCAGCTCCACCTCCTGCTCGGCGTTCAGCAGCGGGACCTTGCCGATCTGCTTCAGGTACGCCCGGACGGAGTCGGCCGAAGCGGTCAGCTCGGCGTCCTTGCGGGCCTGCTTGAGCGCCTCGGACTCCTCGGCGTCCCAGTCGAAGTCGTCGGCGGCGGCCGCGTCCGCCGCGGCGGCCTGGGCCATCTCGACCGGCTCGTCGACCACGACGTCCTCGATCTCGGCCGTGAGGTCCTCGACCTCCAGGTCCGCGGCGTCGGGCTCCTCGCCCGGAGCCTTCTCGGCCTTGCCGTCGGCGGCCTTCTTGGCCGGCGCGGCCTTCTTCGCCGCAGCAGCCTTCTTGGCGGGCTCGTCGGCGTCGCCCTCCGCCTTCGGCGCGGCCTTCTTCGCGGGCACGGCCTTCTTGGCGGGGGCGGCCTTCTTCGCCGCCGGGGCCGCGGCCTTCTTGGCGGCAGCCTTGTCTATCGGCTCGACGGCCGCCTCAGCGGCGTCGCCGTCGATGGGGCCACCTTGGGCCGGCGTCTTGCCTGCCGGCTTCGGAGCGGCCCGCTCAGCGGGTTTGGCGGGCGTCGCCTTGGCCGTGGTCGCTTTGGAGGCCGGGGTCGCCGAACGCGCGGCCGCGACCTTCTTCGCGGGAGCCTTGGCGGTCCGCCCGTCGGCCACCACCGTCACGCCCGCCTCGAAGAGGGCGCGCAACAGCTTCTTGGCCTGAGTCGGGGTCACCTCGGCGGCTTCGACGGAACGCGCGATCTCAGCCTGCGTCAGCTGGCCACCGGCCGCGGCGGCCTGGGCGAGGAGAGCGTCGGTGAGCGAGCGTACGTCGGCGCCGATCTGGCGGGCTTCTGTCACGAACGACCTTCCGTCATCAGCGAGTGGGCTTCAGCATGTGGCGCCCTCCGGCCGGCCCACGGGCGCGCCGTGGAGAACGGCCGGGTGTATCGGGATTGAGAGCCACCGGCTCGCCGCGAGGGTGTCGGCCCGGCGGCGGAGGGCAGCAGGCGTGAATTGTAGCGCCGGTTCTGGTGATCATCCCATCGCGCGCGCCGGTCGTGCCTTTGCGAGGATGGGATCGTGGTGGAACAGAATGCACGAGAGCTGCTCGAGTTGGCACAGCGGGTGGCCCGGCGGGCTGCCGAGACGGCTCGCCGGACGCGAACCGAGGCTATCGGACAGGTCGATACCAAGAGTACGGCGACCGACGTCGTCACCGCCGCCGATCGGGCCGTAGAACGACAGATCGTCGAGGAATTGCGGGCGGTGCGGCCCGGCGACGGCTTCCTCGGCGAGGAGTACGGGGTCCAGGAGGACGACGCGGCGAGCGGCGTCCGCTGGGTCATCGACCCGATCGACGGCACCGTGAACTACCTCTACGGATTACCCCAGTACGCCGTCTCCATCGCCGCTGAGGCGGACGGGGAGGTGATCGCCGGGGTGGTGGTGAACGCCGCTTCCGGGGAGGAGTGGCACGCCACTCTGGGCGGGGGAGCGTGGCGGGGTGATCGACGCCTCTCCGGCTCCACGCAGACGGTGTTGGCACAGGCGCTGGTCGGCACCGGATTCGCGTACTCGGCGGAGCGGCGCGCGGTGCAGGGCGCCGTGGTGGCCGGTCTGATCACCCGCGTACGCGACATCCGCCGATTCGGTTCGGCCGCGCTCGACCTGTGCGCGGCGGCCGAGGGCATGCTGGACGCGTACTACGAACGGGGTCTGAATCCGTGGGATCTGGCGGCGGGCGGATTGATCGCCCGGGAGGCCGGACTGCTCGTCACCGGGCTGAGCGGTAAGCCGGCGGGCGCCGATCTGGCCCTGGCCGCCCCGCCCGCGCTGCACAAGCAGTTGCATGACCAACTCGTCGAGCTGGACGCCGACAGCGGCCCCTGAGCCGGAGCGACGCGGCGCCTCAGCGGGCGCCGCGTCAGTCGGTCTGCTTGGCCGGGCAGGAGTTCTTGGGCAGCTGGGGCCCGCCCGCGCCGGCCAGGGCGGTGAACGCCTGGTTGACCTCGGTCTGGGTGGCGAGCTGCTTGAAGCCCGGGCCGAGGATCACGTCGACCGTCTCGTCAGTCCGATTCTTGTCATATTCGTGGACCGCGTTGTTCAGGAAGTACGCGTCCAGCACGTACGCCGCGCCGACCTTCTTCGGGCCGTAGCGCAGGATGGCCACGCCGCTGACCGGCTTGCCGAGCGGGTTGTTGCCCGTCTTCTCGACCTTGAACCGCCGGTACTCGAAGTCGAGCTTCACGGTCCCGGCCAGGCCGGCCTTGTCTGTCGCGTTGTAGACGTTGATGTGGATGTTCCGGTTGTCGTTCGGCAGCTCCATGTCCACCACGGCGTAGCCCGACGGGCACGCGTCCGGAGTCGCCGAACTGCCCGTCCCCTTCGTCAACGCCATGACGGTCAGCACTCCGGCGGCCAGCACGAGTACGGCGACCAGCGCCAGCGCTCGGATGCGTGCGAAGCTCATGTCCCAGCTCCCCGTCGATGTAAGGCGATTGACGATGTGGCGGAATAGGGGGCGACGCGTCCGCCGGCGAGCCGTTTCGCTCGCCGGACAAGGGTGACGCGCACCGGCCCAGCACGGTGAGGGTAACCGTTGGACGCCGCCCCCGAGGGCAGGACCCGGCGGAAAGGCCGAATATCCACCGGCGCGCCGACGATGTTCGGAGGGCGGCTGACCCTACTTTTGTCTCGCTCGGCTGTCGGCTCAGTCACATTGGGAACATCCCGGCGCGCTTGGGCGTACATCACCGACACAGGCGAGGTATTGTGCCGCGTCCCTTGGGACCGGCCGACGACGCCCACGCGCGGCGCGGCTCAGGACGCACCGCAGGAATTACGAGTTAGTGGAGTGTGAGAGAACCGATGGCGACCGACTACGACGCCCCGCGCCGTGACGAGGCCGAACTCGGCGAAGACAGCCTTGAGGAGCTCAAGGCCCGTCGCGTCGACTCGCAGTCGGGCAGCGTAGACGTCGACGAGACCGAGGTGGCGGAAAGCTTCGAGCTACCCGGAGCCGACGTGGCTGACGAGGAACTCAGCGTCAAGGTGGTGCCCCTGCAGGCGGACGAGTTCACCTGCTCCCGGTGTTTCCTGGTGCATCACCGCAGCCAGCTGGCCGGCGAGAAGAACGGCCTGCCCATCTGCCGCGAGTGCATCTGATCCGGCGCAACGGGGTAGCGATGGTTGACCCCGTCGGGTCAACTGTTCACAAGCCCACGACGCGGTAGGAGGCCTTTCATGGCGAGCGAGAAAGCGGTGCCCGGCGACGACGTGCCGGGCACCGGTCGTACCGGCGACCCGGCCGGTCCGCCGGACACGTTCGACGAGAAGGCCGCTGACGTCGACGGCTTCAGCCGGGCGGTGGCCGAACTCGCGGAGTCCGATCTGGACAGCGCGAGCCGCCGCAAGGCGATCTCCCGCATGGTCACCGCGCTGCGCGGGCGCGGCGTCGGCCGGCTCTTCCAGCCGGGCAAGGCCGTCCGCTGGGTCACCGACGCGGTGGCCGACCTCGCTCCCCATGTGCCGGTACGCGATCTCGACACCCTGCGCCGGCACTATCCGGGGCTGGACGGCGACGCGCTGGCGGAGCGGCTGGTCCGTAACGCCGCCCGGTCGACCGCCGGGATCGGTGCCATCGGCGGCGGCGTCGGCTCGGTGCAGTGGGCGGTGCCGCCGACCCTGTTGTCCACGCCGGTGCTGCTGGCCGTCGAGACGGTGGCCGTCATCGGCCTCGAACTGAAGCTCATCGGCGAACTGCACCAGGTCTACGGGCAGCCGGTGGTGGGCACCACGACGCAGCGCTCGGCCGCTCTGTTGCAGTCCTGGGCGCACAAGCGCGGCGTGAATCCGTTCCTGCCCGGCGGCGGGGTCGCCTCGATCCTGGGGACGGCCGCCCGCAAGGAACTGCGCGACATGATCGTCAAGCGGCTGGGCCGCAACCTGACCACCCTCGGGCCGCTGTTGACCGGTGCGGCCGTCGCCAGCTACCTCAACCGGCGCTCCACCAAGGCGCTGGGCGAGGCCGTCCGTCGCGATCTGCGCCTGCGTCACCGGCCCGCTCTGCCGGGTCCGGGCCTGCCGCCCTCACTACCGCCCGCGCCGCCCCCGAACTGAGCCGGCGGCCGTCTCAGCGGGCCTGCGCGGCCTCAGCGGGAAGGCGGTCCCGGAGCGCCTCGGCCAACTGCACCGGACGGCGCGTGGACACCAGCCAGTAGGGCGTGGGGTCGGCCGGGTCGTCGAGCACGATCTGCACCGCGGTCCCGATCCAGGGGCGCAAGACGACGAACGCGTTGGGGTCGGCGTACGGGCCGAGCAGGTCGGCGCGGCCCGACGCGTCGAGCGCCACGACCTCCCGGATGGCGCTCAGGGGCAGGTAGGCCCGGTCGTTGCCGAAGGTGATCTCGAACTCCGGCCCGTCCTCGGGCTCGGTCAGCCGCAAGCGGAGCCGGGAGAACCACAGCAGCAGGCCGACGGTCAACGGCAGCAGCACGGCGAGCGGCGCCCAGCCCCGGGGACCCGGCGCGCCGAGGCCGATCTCGGCGGCGGCGAAGGCCGCGAGAGCGACCCCCAGCGGCCACCACCACCAGGGGACGGTGAGCCGTTCCGTGAGGCGGGGTGTCGCCGTTGTCCGTGCGGGTGCCATGGTGACCGAGGGTACCCGGCGGGTACCCGCCGGGCTGGGCGGGCGGCGTTCGCCGCGCGCCTCGCGACGTGTCTGACGGTCCCGCCGGAGCACTCGGTAAGGTCCTTCCCCCGGAGGTTCAAGATGACCAGTCAGGTTGACATCGCCGTGCGCCTGCTCGACGCCGAGCTGCCCATGCCGGCGTACGCGCATCCCGGCGACGCCGGAGCCGATCTCGTGGCGGCCGAGGATGTGACGATCGCCCCAGGGGAGCGCCGCCTGGTGCGTACCGGGGTGGCCATAGCGCTCCCGGAGGGCTTCGTGGGCCTGGTCCACCCGCGCTCCGGGCTCGCCGCGAAAGTCGGGCTCACGGTGCTGAACGCGCCCGGCACGGTCGACGCGGGGTATCGGGGCGAAATCCTCGTCAACCTCATCAACCACGACCCCCGGAACACCGCCCACCTGACTCGGGGTGACCGGATCGCTCAGCTTGTTGTACAACGGGTAGAGAGGGCCGCGTTCCATCTCGTCGAGGAGCTGCCGGAGTCGGTACGCGGCGACGGCGGCCACGGATCGACGGGTGGTCACGCCGCGCTCGCGGCCGGTAGTCTCACCGGCGCCCCGATCGGAAAGGCGATGCAGTGATGTTCTCCCGCCAGCGCAACGGCCGACACGCGAAGGCCGACGCTCCTCGGCGCGGCGCGGAACGCCGACTCCCGGCTGACGCCGACGACCTCCCGCTGGAGGCCGCCGCGCAGTCGCTGGAGGATCTCGGCCCCTACGACCAGGCCGAGGCGCCGGCCGGGGTGGCCCGGCTCGACCTGGGCGCCCTGCTCGTCCCGGCGATCGACGGGGTCGACCTGCGGGTGCAGGCCGACGCCGAGGGGATCATCCAGCAGGTGGTCCTGGTGCACGGGGACAGCGCCCTCCAGCTCGGCGTCTTCGCCGCTCCGCGCGGCGAGGGCATCTGGGACGAGGTACGCGCGGAGATCCGCAAGTCCCTGTTCGACGACGGGGTGGCGGCCGAGGAGGAGCCCGGCGTCTACGGCACCGAGCTGCGCGCCCGGGTGCGTACGCCCGACGGCCTGACCGATCTGCGCTTCGTCGGCGTGGACGGGCCGCGGTGGATGGTCCGCGGTGTTTACCAAGGTCCGGCCGCGGTCGATCCCGGCACCGCCGAGCCGCTCGTCGAGTGCCTGCAGGGCTTGGTCGTGGCCCGGGGGCCGGAGGCCAAGCCGGTCCGGGAGCCGCTGCTGCTGCGCCTGCCCCGGGAGATGGCCGACGCGGCCGCCGCTCAGGCCGCCGACGGCGCCGCACCGAGCCTGACCGACATCACCCCGAGCGATGAACTGAAGCGCAAGCCCTCGCCCCGGCCACGCCGGGCATAAATCGACGTACGCTAGAGAAGTCGCATTGATGCTTGAGAGGGTGTGACGACGGGATCATGGCGGCCGTCGAGGATCAACAGTCCCAGCCGGAGGTGTCCGGTCTGCGGCGCTTCCTGCGAAAATTCACGGCGAGTGATCAAGAGCTGGAGTCGGAGGAGGTTCGGCGCGAGAGCGCGAAGGCGGACTGCGTCTGCGCCGACCGCGTACGCCGGGGGCAGCTGGTGAAGCTGTCCGGGCGCCTGCGCACCGTGGTCTACACGCCGCGGACGAACCTGCCGACGCTGGAGGCGGAACTCTACGACGGCACCGACGTGGTGACGCTCGTCTTCCTGGGCCGGCGGCACATCGCCGGCATCGAACCGGGCCGGGCGCTGACCGCCGCCGGGCGCGTCGCCGTCCGGGACGGTCACAAGGTCATCTACAACCCGCACTATTCGCTCGACGCCCCGAAATGAGGCACCGATGACCGACGACGCGCGTGGATCTGTGGCGACCGAGGAGCGCGATCCGGACAAGCTGCCACCGCTGTCCGAGCAGATGTCCGAGCAGCTCGGCGGCTGGCGCGGTCTGGTCGAGTCGGGCATCCCGGTGCTCGTCTTCATCGTCGCCAACATGATCCTGGGCGCGGTCGTCCCGGACGACAGCTTGGGCGTGCTGGGCGACAAGCCCGCGCTCAAGCTGGCCATCATCGCGTCCGTCGCGGTGGCGGTCGGCCTGGCCGGCTGGCGGCTGGCGCAGGGCAAGCCGGTGCGGTTCGCGGTCAACGGGCTCGTCGGCATCGCCCTGGGCGCCATCTTGGCCTGGCGGTCGGGCGAGGAGCGCTCGTTCTACCTGCCCGGGATCATCTACAGCCTCTGCTACGGCATCGCGCTGCTGGGCTCGGTCGCGTTCCGGCAGCCGCTGGTCGGCTGGATCTACTCGGTCGTCGCTGACGGCGGGAAGAAGGGCTGGCGGGCCGAACCTCGGCTGGTCCGCGCGTTCGCCTGGCTGACCGTGTTGTGGGCGGCCACCTATCTGCTGAAGGCCGGCCTGCAGTACCTGCTGTACCTCGCGCACGCCGACGTCGCGCTCGGCATCGCCCGGATCGTGCTCGGCTACCCGCCGTACCTGCTGCTCCTGGCGCTCACCGTGTACGCCGTCCGCCGCATCCGCGCCGCCGACCCGGTCGCATAACAGCGCTGGATCAGGGTTCCAGGTCGAATCTTGGACCAAGATCCGACCTGGAACCCTGATCCAGCGCCAAAACGAAGGTGAGCTAGACGCCGAGCAGCGTCGCGCGTACCTGTTCCTCGACCGCGGTCGTGCACACGAAGATCAGTTCGTCGCCCGGTTCGATGGGGTCGTCCGGGCTCGGCGCGATGACCCGCCGGCCGCGCACGATCGCGACCAGGGCGGAGTCCGGCGGCAGCGGGATCTCGCGGACCGGGCGTCCCACGTAGGGCGCGGTCGGCGGAAGCGTGATCTCCACGAGGTTGGCCTCGCCCTGCCGGAAGGTCATCAGCCGGACCAGGTCGCCGACCGTGACCGCCTCCTCGACCAGCGCCGCCATCAGACGTGGCTTGCTGACCGAGACGTCGACGCCCCACTGTTCGGTGAACAGCCATTCGTTCTCGGCCCGGTTGACCCGGGCGACCACGCGGGCGACCGCGAACTCGGTCTTGGCCAGCAGGGAGAGCACCAGGTTGACCTTGTCGTCGCCGGTCGCGGCGACCACGACGTCACAGCTGGCGATGTCGAGTTCCTGGAGGCTGGACAGCTCGCAGGCGTCCGCGAGGGCCCACTCCGCGGCCGGTACGCGCTCCGGCCGCAACATCTTGGGCAGGCGCTCGATCAGCAGCACCTGATGGCCGTTCTCGACCAGCTCCTGGGCGATCGAGCGGCCGACGTTGCCGGCTCCGGCGATGGCGACGCGCATGCGGACTCCTCAGTGTGCGGTGGGGGCGGAGCCGGTGACCTTGCGGACAGCTGCCGCGATCTCGTCCGTGACCAGCATGAACAGCTGGTCGCCGTCCTGGAGGACGGTCGAGACGGTGGGCAGGATGCCCAGCCCGAAGCGCATGACGTATGCCGCCCGGGTGCCGGCGGCCTCCTCGAGCGCGGTGAGCGGGCGGCCGATCCAGTCCGCGTGCAGCGGAGCCTCGACGATCGACACGACGCTGGTCGGGTCGCGCCAGACTTCGCCGGTCTCCTCCGGGAGGAGCTGCCGGACGATGCGCATGGCGGTCCAGCGCACGGTGGCGACGGTCGGTATGCCGAGCCGTTCGTAGACCTCGGCGCGGTTCTGGTCGTAGATGCGGGCTACGACGTTCGGTACGCCGAAGGTCTCCCGGGCGAGCCGGGCGGAGATGATGTTGGAGTTGTCGCCGCTGGAGACGGCGGCGAAGCAGTCGGCTCGTTCGATGCCCGCCTGGATCAGGACTTCGCGGTCGAAGCCCACTCCGGTGACGGTGATTCCGGAGAAGTCGGCCGGGAGCCGGCGGAACGCGTCGCCGTCCTGGTCGATGACGGCCACCGAGTGGCCGCGGCTCTCCAGGCTGTGTGCGACGGTCGATCCCACCCGTCCGCAGCCCATGATCACGATATGCAACCGCGCCTCCTGTCCTCACCTGTGAGCGTGCCATACCCAGGTGGCCGTGGGCAGGCCACCCGGCCCGGAAGATCGTCGGGGCGGGCCGCACCGCACAAGGGTGCCGAAGAGCCGTAGGCTGCGGGTGTGCCGAACCCGACCTCCGTGCTGAAACGCCTGCTCCTGGGTCGCCCGTTCCGCTCCGACCGGCTGCATCACACGCTGCTTCCGAAGCGGATCGCGCTGCCGGTGTTCGCCTCCGACGCGTTGTCCTCGGTCGCGTACGCCCCGGCGGAGATCCTGTTGACGTTGTCGGCGGCGGGCGCGGCGGCGTTCCTGTACTCGCCGTGGATCGCGCTGGCCGTCGCGGTGGTGATGGTGACCGTGGTCGCCTCCTACCGGCAGAACGTGCACGCGTACCCGTCGGGTGGTGGCGACTACGAGGTCGCCACGGTGAACCTGGGCTCGAAGTTCGGCCTGACGGTCGCCAGCGCCCTGCTCGTGGACTACGTCCTGACGGTCGCGGTGTCGATCTCGTCCGGGGTGGACGCCCTCGGCGACATGATCGGGTACGTCGGCGAGCACAAGGTGGGCGCGGCAGTCGCCTTGATCGCACTGGTCACGGCGATGAACCTGCGCGGCATCCGGGAGGCCGGCACCGCTTTCGCCATTCCCACGTACGCGTTCATGGTGGCGGTCGGCGGAATGATCGTCGTCGGGGTCTGGCGGATCTTCATCAGCGGTGACGAGCTGCGTGCGCCCAGCGCCGACATGACGATCAAGCCGGAGCACGGGCTGTACGTGGGCGCCGGGTTCGCGTTCGTCTTCCTCCTGGTCCGGGCGTTCTCGTCGGGCTGTGCCGCGTTGACCGGTGTCGAGGCGATCTCGAACGGCGTACCGGCGTTCAAGCCGCCGAAGTCCAGGAACGCGGCGACCACGCTGCTCCTGCTGGGGTCGATCTCGATCGCCATGATGGCCGGCATCATCCTGCTGGCCCGGGAGACCAAACTCCAGTACGTCGAGTGCTTCCAGGTGAACCCCGCGATCGGCTGCACCGAGAGCCAGATCGAGGGCGCGGCCCCGTTCACGAAGCAGCCGACGGTCACCGCTCAGCTCGCCGAGACGGTCTTCGGCGACTTCCGGTTCGGCTACTTCGTCGTGCTGACGATGACCGCCCTGATCCTCGTGCTGGCCGCGAACACCGCGTTCAACGGTTTCCCGGTGCTCGGCTCGATCCTGGCCCAGGACCGGTTCCTGCCGCGGCAGCTGCACACCCGGGGCGACCGGCTGGCCTTCTCCAACGGCATCGTCTTCCTGGCCGCCGCGGCGGCGGTCCTCGTCGTGGCGTTCCGCGCGGAGACGACGAAGCTGATCCAGCTCTACATCGTCGGTGTATTCGTGTCCTTCACGCTGTCGCAGACCGGCATGATCCGGCACTGGAACCGGCTGCTGCGGACTGAACGGGACCCCGGCGTACGCGCCAAGATGAAGCGGTCCCGGGCGATCAACACGTTCGGCATGATCCTGACCGGTTTCGTGCTGATCCTGGTGCTGGTCACCAAGTTCACCAAGGGCGCCTGGATCTCGATCGCGGCGATGGCCGTGATCTACGCGCTCATGGTCGCCATCCGCAAGCATTACGACCGGGTCGCGCGGGAACTCGAGCCGACCGAGGAGAAGCCGATCCTCCCGGCCCGCAACCACGCGATCGTCCTGGTGTCCAAGCTGCACATGCCGACCCTGCGGGCGCTGGCGTACGCGAAGGCCTCCCGGCCGGACACGCTGACCGCGCTGACCGTCAATGTGGACACCGCCGACACGCGCCACATCCAGGACGAGTGGGACCGGCGCGGGATCAGCCTGCCGCTGACCGTGATCGACTCGCCCTATCGCGAGATCACCCGGCCGATCATCGAGTACGTCAAGCGCCGGCGGGAAGACGCGCCCCGCGACATCGTCACCGTCTACATCCCCGAGTACGTCGTCGGCCACTGGTGGGAGAACCTGCTGCACAACCAGTCCGCGCTGCGGCTGAAGGCCCGCCTGCTCTTCGAGCCGGGCGTGATGGTGACCAGCGTCCCGTGGCAGCTGTCCTCGACCGCTTCCAAGAACCTCGACCGCTTCGACCGGCGTACCTCGCTCGGGCCGACCCGCGGCGAGCGCTCCGACGACGTGTCCGTGCGATGACGCTGCTCGAACTCGACCGGGTCGAGGTCACCGTCGGTGCGCCGGCCCACGGCGGCCACTGCGTCGCCCGGCACGAGGGCATGGTCCTGTTCGTCCGGCACGCCCTGCCCGGGGAGCGGGTGATCGCCGAGGTCACCGAGGTCCACCGCGGCTATGTGCGCGCCGACGCCGTCGAGATCATCGAGGCGTCGCCGGACCGCGTACCGGCGCCCTGCCCGTGGTCCGGTCCCAACGCGTGCGGCGGCTGCGACCTCCAGCACGCCTCGACCTCCGCGCAAGCGGAGTGGAAGGCTTCCGTCGTCCGCGAACTGCTCGCGCGGTTCGCTCAGGTCGATCAAGTGGTACGCGTAGAGCAGCTGCCGGCGACGGTCGGTGCCGACGGGCAGCCCGACGCCGGCTGGCGCACGCGCGTCCGGTACACGGTCGATGCCGAAGGCCGTCCGGGGCTGCGTAAACACCGATCGCACGAGGTCGTCCCGATCGAACGCTGCATGATCGCGTACCCGGGGATCCGGTCGCTGCCAGTGCTGAACCGCACCTGGTCCGCCGACGCCGTGGAGACCGTCGCGCCGTCGACCGAGCCGGCCTTCGTCATGACCGATCCGGCCCGGCCGATCGTCGAGCACGCCGCCGGGCACGAGTTCACCCTCTCGGCCGGCGGCTTCTGGCAGGTCCACCCGTACGCCGCGCAGACCCTGGCCGACGCGGTGATCGAGCAGCTCGCACCGAAGGTGGGGGAGACCGCCTGGGACCTCTACGGCGGAGCCGGGCTGTTCGCCGCGGCGGTAGCCGACCACGTCGGGGTCACCGGTCAGGTGACCTTGGTCGAGTCCGCCCACGATGGCGTGGCCGCCGCCCGGCAGAACCTCGCCAAGCTGCCCGTACGCATCGTCGAGTCGACCGTCGAACGGGCCCTGGTCCCGCCACGTGGGCGGGCCGGACGGTCGTCGGCGCGGCTGCGTGGCCCGGTGGACCTCGTCGTCCTCGACCCGCCCCGGACCGGCGCGGGCAAGCAGGTGGTGACCGCGATCGCGGCCTCGGGCGCCCGAGCCGTGTCGTACGTCGCCTGCGATCCGGCCGCGCTGGCCCGGGACGTGGCCACCTTCCAGGGGCTGGGCTGGCGACTCGCCCAGCTGCGGGCGTTCGACTGCTTCCCGTTCACCCACCACGTCGAGTGCGTCGCGCTGCTGCTCCCAGCTCGTTCGTAGCGGGCGGCGAGCTGTTTCGGCACGTCCGGACCCTGTACGCCTCGGTCGAACGGTCGGGAATAACGGGCATACCCGGGCCAATGGGCATGATCCTTTTGACCGGGCACCCCGCCCCCTGACTAGGTTCGATGGCCTGCCCTGGAACCCCCGCGAAAGGTCAGGACCTTGGCAAATCACAGCAAGCCGGGTACCCGTCGGTACCTGGCTCCCATAGTGACCGCCGTCGCCGCCACCGCTGTCATCGCGGGCGGGGCCGCCGGAATCGCCCACGTCGGAGCGACCGAGGCGACGTCGACCTCACTGCCGACCACGGCCCCGGTGTCGCCGACGGCTTCCGTCTCCGCCCCCGCTCCGGCGCCCAGCTCGGCCAGCCCGTCGGCCACCCCGAGCCGGTCCGACTCCACCCCGGCGTCGCGCGGCGGTACGCGTACCAGCAAGGCGTCACCCAGCCCGACCAAGACGCGAGTGGTCGTGTCGAGCGGGACCTGTGGGGCGTCGTTCTACGACGAGCCGCAGGGGACCGCGAACGGCGAGACGTTCGACCCGAACGCCCTGACCGCCGCGAGCAAGACGATCGCCTTCAATACGCGCGTGCGGGTGACCAGTATGGACACCGGCAAGTCGGTGATCGTGCGGATCAACGACCGGGGCCCCTACATCGATGGCCGCTGCCTCGACCTGTCGCGGGCGGCCTTCGACGTGATCGACGACCTCGACAAGGGCGCCGTCACCGTGAAATACGAGATCCTCAAGTAGCGGATCAAGCGGCGCGGTCGACGCCGAGTGCGAGCGCGACGCCGCCGAGCGCGGAGGCCTGCGCGCCGAGCTGCGCCGGGACGACCTCCGCGGCCGCGGCCGCCGCGGCCATGGCGGTGTCGGCGAGCCCACCGCGCATCGGATCGAGCAGCAGTTCGGTGGCGGCGCCGAGTTCCCCGCCGACGACGATGCGCTCGGGATTGATCAGGTTGAGCAGCGCGCCGAGGGCGAAGCCGAGCTGGCGGCCGGCGTCGGCGAGCAGGCGGCGGCAGCCGGGATCGCCCAATGTCGCGAGGTCGACGAGTTCGACCAGGCTGTCCAGCTGTGGGTGGGTGATGCGGGCGTGCCTGAGCAGCGCGCGCCCGCCCGCGGACAGTTCGACGCACCCGCGGTTGCCGCAGCGGCAGACGGGGCCGCGCGCGTCCAGGGTGATGTGGCCGAGTTCGCCGGCGGTTCCGGAGAAGCCCCGGTAGAGCCGTCCGTCGAGGACGATCCCGGCCCCGATGCCGGTCGCGACCTTGACGTAGACGAGGTCGGCGCTCTGCTGGCCCGCGCCCCAGACGTATTCGCCGAGCGCGCCGAGGTTGGCGTCGTTGTCGGCGCGGACGGGCAGCTGGAGGCGGCCGGCCAGCTCCTCCTCGGGCAGCAGGTCGGCCCAGGCCGGCAGCAGCGCGGGCGACCCGATCCGCCCGGTACGCGTCAACGGCGCGAAGATGCTGAGGCCGACGCCGACCACTTCGGACCGGTCGGCGCCGACGGCGTCGAGCGCGGCGTCGACCTGGCGGGCCGCGGCGTCCAATGCCGACTCCGGGTAGTCGTCGGCGTCGAGGTCCAGCACCGCCGGATAGTCGACGAGGACGTGATGGCCCAGGTCGGCCACGGCGACCCGGACGTGTCTTCGTCCGATGTCGACGCCGACGGCCAGGCCCGCCCCCCGAGCCAGCCGGAACACCGTGGCCGGGCGACCTCCCGCCGGTCCGGTCTGGGCGGCCTCCTCGGTCAGCAGACCGGCGTTCGTGAGGTCGGCCAGCGCCGCCGAGACCGTCGGACGGGACAGCCCGGTGAGCCCGATCAGCTCCGCCCGCGTACGCGGTCCGCGTGAGCGCAGCACGTTGGCGACACGGCGGGCGGTCGAGCCGAGGTGGGCCGGCAGGGTCACGGAAGCAGGGTGCCCCGCATCCACCAGTTCTGTCAAATATTCGCATAACTTCGTTGTCGGACCTGGCAATACTCCAGCCTGGAGCCCGGTTTGAGCGCTCTCCCGGGCGATTGTTGCGATCAGATCACAGAGGTAATGCGAGTGATTGACGGAACTATCTCAATGGAGTCATCGTTGCGTCGCAACACCTTCGCCGGCGTAACCCCGCCGGCCGACCTAACGACTCACATGGACGTGATCCGATGGAGGGTGTCATGCAAGTCAACCGTAGGCAGCTTCTCGGCGCCGGTCTGGGCGCATCCGCACTGCTCGCCCTCCCCGGCTGCTCCAGCAGTGGAGACTCCGGCTCGGGCGGCGGTGAGAAGAAGGTCGAGGTCTTCTCCTGGTGGTCCGGACCGGGCGAGGGTGAAGGCCTGGCCGCGCTGATCGAGGACTTCAAGAAGAACAACGCGGGCGTCGAGTTCATCAACGCCGCCGTGGCCGGTGGTTCGGGCACCCAAGCTCGTCAGGTGCTCACCTCGCGGTTGCTCGCCAACCAGCCGCCGGACAGCTACCAGCTGCACGCCGGGCAGGAGGCGGCCAGCGACATCAAGGCCGGCAAGCTGGAGCCGATCGACTACCTCTACGACGCCAACGGCTGGCGGGACAAGTTCCCCAAGGGGCTGACCGAGAAGCTGACCATCGACGGCAAGATCTACGCCGTCCCGGTCAACATCCACCGGTCGAACCTGCTCTTCTTCAACCCGAAGAAGCTGGCCGAGTGGGGCATCAGCGCGCCCGGCAAGACGTGGTCCGAGCTGGTCGCCCAGGGCAACACGCTGAAGGGCAAGAACGTCAAGCTGCTCAGCGTCGGCACCACCTGGACGCAGATGCACCTGATGGAGAACGTCCTGCTCGGCGAGCTGGGTACGGACAAGTACAACGGGCTCTGGACCGGCTCGACCGACTGGAACGGCGCCGACGTGATCGCCGCGCTCGACACGTTCAAGCAGTTGCTCGCGCTGTCCGTGGTCAGCACCGACGACTGGCAGCCGACCATCGACAAGGTGGTCGCCGGGACGGCCGCGTTCAACGTGATGGGCGACTGGGCCGCCGGATACCTCCAGGGCGCCAAGGCGCTGAAGTACAAGACCGACTACGACGTGGTCGCCTCGCCCGGCTCGGCCGGGGTCTACAACTTCCTCGCCGACTCGTTCACGCTGCCCAAGGGCGCGCCGCACAAGGCGTACGCCGAGGCGTGGCTGAAGGAGTGCGCGTCCAAGGAGGGCCAGGACCTCTTCAACCCGAAGAAGGGCTCGGTGCCGGCCCGGCTGGACTCCGACAAGTCGAAGTACACCGACTACCTCGGCTGGGCGCTGAGCGAGTGGCAGAACTCGGCCACCGTCGTGGTCGGGTCGCTGGTGCACGGCGTCGTCGCCAACAACGCGTGGAAGGCCGAGATCGAGAAGGCCTACGGCGTCTTCTTCCAGGACAAGGACTCGAAGAAGTTCGCCGGCGCGGTCGCGGCCGCGTACGCCGCCAACAAGTAAGCGCTGCTCGCGAGGGCCCGGTCGATCGGCCGGGCCCTCGATCCGGCGAGGGGAGAAGTGACGTGCGCAGCCGCACACGGCGCAGCATCGGCAAGTGGCTGCCGGGCCTGATCCTGGTCGCGCCGTCGCTGATCGTCCTGGGCATCTTCGTGTACGGGTTCATCGGCTGGAACGCCCGCTACTCGTTCACCGACTGGAAGGGCCTGACCCCCAGCGACACCTTCGTCGGCCTCGACAACTACCGCGAGCTGTTCGCCGACGAGACGTTCCGCAACGACTCCCGCAACCTGATCATCTTCACCCTGGTCTTCATGCTCGGCTCGCTCCTGCTCGGCCTGTTCATGGCACTCCTGCTGGACAAGGGCGTCTGGGGCGAGGGCTTCCTGCGGTCGGTGTTCCTCTTCCCCATGGCGATCTCGTTCATCGCGACCGGCATCATCTGGCGCTGGCTGCTCAACAGCGACTCGGGCGAGAGCACCACCGGGATCAACAAGCTCTTCGACGCCGTGGGGCTGGACTTCCTCCACAGCGAGTGGCACAAGAGCGACTCGATCTTCGCCGTGGCCTCGATCGCGCTGCCGGCCGGCTGGGCGCTCTCCGGGTACGTCATGGCCCTGTTCCTCGCCGGGCTGCGCGGCATCCCCGAGGAGCTGCGCGAGGCGGCCCGCGTCGACGGTGCCGGCGAGCTGCGCGTCTACTGGCACGTCGTACGCCCGCTGCTGCTGCCGGTGCTGATGAGCGCGGTCGTCATCCTCGCCCACATCTCGCTGAAGACGTTCGACCTGATCTACGCGATCGACCCGGGCGGGCCGCGTACCGAGACGCCGGCGCTCTACATGTGGCTCACCTCGTTCCGCGGCGGCTTCTTCGCCCGCGGGGCGTCGATCGCGACGATGTTGTTCGTCGCCATCGCGCTCGTGGTCGTCCCGTACATCTGGTATTCGATGCGGCAGGAGCGCCGATGACCGCCCAAGCCCCGACCGCCCCGCGGACTCAGACTCAGGAAGCGCCGCCGGAGCGGTCCGCCAAGGCCTTCCGCTGGGGCCGCTTCGTGCGGCAGCTGATCCTCTTCGCGCTGGCCTGCCTCTTCCTGATGCCCGTGTACGCCCTGCTGGTGACGGCGCTGAAGGACCCCGCGCACGTCGACGTCGTGAAGATGTGGAGCCTGCCGGACGGCCTGTCGCTCGACTCGTTCAAGACGGTCTGGCCGCAGTTGCTGCCGGGTTTCCGCAACAGCCTCATCCTGACCGTGCCGGCCAGCCTGATCTCCTCGCTGCTCGGCGCGATGAACGGGTTCGTGCTGGCCAAGTGGCGGTTCCCGGGCGCCGACATCGTCTTCCCGATCATTCTGTTCGGCATGTTCATCCCGTACCAGGCGATCATCATCCCGATGTTCCAGGTGCTCAAGGACGTCGGCCTGTGGGGCGGGCTGGACGGGCTGATCCTGGTGCACATCATCTACGGCCTGCCGATCACCACGCTGATCTTCCGGAGCTACTTCTCCGGCCTCCCCGACGAGTTGATCGACGCCGCCCAGGTGGACGGCGCGGGCATGCTGCGTACCTTCTTCTTCATCGCGCTGCCGATCGCCCCGCCCGCCTTCGCGGTCTCCATGATCTGGCAGTTCACCTCGGCCTGGAACGACTTCCTGTTCGGCTTGATCCTCACCCGGACGGAGTACTGGCCGATCACGGTCGCCCTGAACAACATCGCGGGCGGCCAGACGGTGCCGTTCAACCAGGCGATGGCCAGCGCGCTGCTCGCCAGCATTCCGACACTTCTGGTGTACGCCCTTCTGGGTCGTTTCTTCATGCGGGGGTTGATGGCCGGAGCGCTCAAGTAGCGATCATGTGTCGAACCGCAACCACGTCTAACGTCCTGCTCTCTGGGATGCTCCGATAGACTTCTGCTCCATGAGCAGTGACATCCTCAGCACCATCACCTCGCCTGCGGACCTGAAGGGGATGAGCTACGAGGAGCTGTCCCTGCTCAGCGAGGAGATTCGGGACTTCCTGATCACCAAGGTCGCCAAGACCGGCGGCCACCTGGGCCCCAATCTGGGCGTCGTGGAGCTGACGCTGGCCCTGCACCGGGTCTTCGACTCCCCCCGGGACAAGTTCGTCTTCGACACCGGCCACCAGTCATACGTGCACAAGATGGTCACCGGGCGGCAGGACGGCTTCGACCGGCTCAAGCAGCGGGGCGGTCTGACCGGCTACCCGAGCCAGGCCGAGAGCGAGCACGACCTGGTGGAGAACTGTCACGCCTCCACTGCTCTCAGTTACGCCGACGGGCTCGCGAAGGCGTTCACCCTCCACGGTGAGGACCGTCACGTTGTGGCGGTCGTCGGTGACGGCGCTCTCACCGGTGGCATGTGCTGGGAAGCGCTGAACAACATCGCGCACGCCAAGAACCCCGTGATCATCGTCGTCAACGACAACGGCCGCTCCTACGCGCCGACCATCGGCGGGCTCGCCGACCACCTCGCGACCCTGCGCCTCAACCCGGGCTACGAGAAGGTGCTCGACCTGGTCAAGGACTCCCTGGAGCGGACGCCGCTGGTCGGCCGCCCGCTCTACGAGGCGCTGCACGCGATCAAGAAGGGCATCAAGGACGCCGTCGCCCCGCAGGCGATGTTCGAGGACCTCGGCATCAAGTACATCGGGCCGGTCGACGGCCACGACCAGGCCGCCGTCGAGAGCGCCCTGGAGCGGGCGAAGAAGTTCAACGGCCCGATCATCGTCCACGCGGTCACCCGCAAGGGCAACGGCTACCAGCCCGCCCTCGACGACGAGGCCGACAACTTCCACGCCCCGGGCGCGTTCGACCCGCTGACGGGTAAGTCGCTGGCGGCGCCCAGCCTGAAATGGACCCACGTCTTCGGCGAGGAACTCGTCGAGATCGCGTCCGAGCGCTCCGACATCGTCGGCATCACCGCCGCGATGCCCGAGTCCACCGGCATCGACCGGCTCGCCGCGAAGTACCCCGAGCGGGCGTACGACGTCGGCATCGCCGAGCAGCACGCCACCACGTCGGCGGCGGGCCTCGCCCTGGCCGGCCTGCACCCCATCGTGGCGGTGTACGCCACCTTCCTCAACCGCGCGTTCGACCAGGTCCTGCTCGACGTCGCGCTGCACAAGCTGCCGGTGACCTTCGTCCTCGACCGCGCCGGGATCACCGGTCCGGACGGGCCGAGCCACTACGGCATCTGGGACATGTCGGTCTTCGGCGTCGTCCCGGGCCTGCGCATCGCCGCCCCCCGCGACGCGGCCACGCTCCGCGAGGAACTGCGCGAGGCGGTCGCGATCGACGACGGCCCGACGATCGTCCGCTTCCCGACCGGCTCCGTCCCGGCCGCCCTGCCCGCGCTGCGCCGAGTCGGCACGGTCGACGTCCTCTCCGAGGCCGACCGCAAGGACGTCCTGCTCATCGGGGTCGGCTCGTTCGCGCATACCGGGGTCGCCATCGCCTCCCTGCTCAGCGAGCAGGGCATCGGCGTCACCGTCGTCGACCCGCGCTGGGTCCGCCCGGCCCCGGCCGAACTCGTCGACCTCGCCCGGGGGCACCGCCTCGTCGTGTCCGTCGAAGACGGCGTACGCGACGGCGGCGTCGGCGACGCGGTCAGCAAGTTGCTGCGCGACCACGAGGTCGACGTCCCGGTCCGCGACCTGGGCGTCGAAGCGCGCTGGATTCCGCACGGCACCCGGAACGAGATCCTCGCCGAGCTGGGGCTCACCGCGCCGGAGATCGCGACCAAGGTCGCCGCCTGGTACGCCGGAGTCACCGCCAAAGCCTGACCGCTCGGAGGCGCCCGCGCCGATGTGATCTTGAACGGTTCATGTCGCCAGCGCGACGGTAACCATTCAAGATCGCACATCCGGGCGCAGAAAGCCGAACGCCGCATCCTGACGGAGCAACCGGGTGGCGGGGCGGACGCGTTCCTATGGCGTGACGCTGATCGACCTCGGTGAGCCGAGCCGCTACGACCCCGGCCGGCCGCCTCCGCTCCAGCAGCTGCTGCGAAAGCTGCTGGCCGCGGGCAACGCGGTGAGGGCCAGGCGGGTGGCGGTCGTGGCGCTGTTGGTGGTGCTGACGGGCGCGCTCGCGGGGGCCGGGCCTGGGGCCGAGCCGTTGCCGACCGTGCATCGGGTGGGGCGGTTCGTCGCTTCGCCGTCGGTGTTCGCCTCTGCCGACGTCGTGTTGAACGCGGCTCCGGACGGGCAGACCATGATCGCGTCGGCGTTGGACGGGTCGGGGGAGAAGTGGCGGTTGAGCGTCGGCAATGCCGGCCCGGTTCGGGTGGTCGCGACCGCCAGGGGCGTGACCGTGCTGGCCGGCGGGCTGATGGCGGTGGACGGGGACGCCGTCTTCTACTGGGAGTCCGTCGTCGCGGTCGATGTGCGTACGGGTGAGGTCGTGTGGCGGCGCAACGAGGAGCCCGTCTTCGGGGCGACCGACCTGGTGGTGGTACGCGCGAAGTCCGGTGCGCTGAGCGGTGTGGACGTCTCGACCGGGCGGCTGGTGTGGCGTACCGAGTTGCCGGTGAACGCGCAGGTGGTGCCGATCTCCGAGGAGGGCGGCCGGGAGTTGGTGATACTCCGGCCGGACGGCACGATCGAGGTGGTCACGACGGCCACCGGGCGGGTCGCGGCGACGTGGCGGGTGAGCCGGCCGGCTAAGGGTCTCACTCTCGCTTGGCGGGATCTGGTCGTGCTCCAGAGTGCCACCGAACGGGGCAGCCGCATCGAGGTCTTCCGGCGCGGGGGGTCGAACCCGCTCTGGCATCTCGACTTCCCGACCACCGAGTTCTTCGTCTACCTGTGTGCCGACCACTGGTTCTGCGTACCCGATGAGCTGGTCGACCCGTACACCGGAGCGGGTGGGGGCAAGCCGGTCGAGCAGCCGGCCGCCGAGCAGCCCGGGCATTGGGATCCGCTCGGCGAGTACGCCGGGCATCAGCTGGTCACCCTCGACCCCCGGTTCACCGCCGATTCGCAGCTGTGGCTGGGCGTCGTGCGGACTGCGAACCAGGTTCGCCCGCTCATGCCCCTCGGCGGGCGCGCCAACGCCTGTATCTTGATCGGGAACTGGCTCTACTGCGACGGGTCGGCCGTGGTCGACGCCGTCTCAGTGCGGCTGTCCGATCTGGACGGACTGCTGGCGGAGGTGGGAGGTCTGGCGTGACGCTGATCGATCTGGGCGAGACCGGACGCGACGAGCCCGAGTGGGAACCGCGCCGGCCCGGTTGGCGGCAGCGGCGCCGGGAGATCCTCGCGGGGTTGATCGCGATCGCGGTGTTGCTGCTGCCCCAGGCGTCCGTACCGGCCACGGCGGCCGCCTTGCCGATCGTCCTTCAGCCGCTGGCGGGCGTGGTCGACGACGTGCACATCGTCGGGGACGTCGCGCTCGGCGTACTGTCCGAGACGGTGGAGGTCGCGGCGGTCTCGCTCGACACCGGCGCGCTGCTCTGGCGCCGCCCGGGGGTGGCGGTCTACGCGACCGATCCAGCCGCCGGCCGCGTCGCGCTGGTCGGTCGCGCCGGTGGGCGTACAAGTCAGATCGAGGTCGTGGAGGCGCGGACCGGACAGCTGGTCGAGGCCTGGCCCGACGCGCTGCCCGTCTACTCCCACGGCCGGCGGGTGGTCGCACGCTCCGCGCTGCCCCAGGCCGTGGGCGAGCGTGCGGTCAGCGTGATCGACGGTCTTCTTCAGACGGTACGCGGAGAGCAGGGAGACTACAGCGTCACGTTCTGGCGGCCGGACGGCGACCGGATGGTTCCCTTGTGGACGCAGGAGATGGTGGGCAGTCCCGTGCGCGCCTTCTTCCCCTGCGGCGGGCTGGTGTGCGCGGCCGACCGGGGCGGGGTCAGCGGCCTCGACCTGCAGACCGGCCGGCTGGTGTGGGCGGCCTTGCGGTTCACCGTCACCGACGAGACCGACGACCTGCTGATCGGGCGGCTCGGCGACTCGCTGGGCCGGGAACAGAACGTGGCCCTCGACCCCCGTACGGGAATCGTCGTGGCCCGGCTCGGCCGCTGGCACATCGCGGGCACCGTCCTGGGCCGCACCGCCGCCTACCTGCCCGGCTCGGCCGGACGGGCGTGGCTGGGGACGGTCGACCTGACCGCCGCCCAACCCGCCGTACGCGCCCGAACGAACCTGACCGCGCCGGTCGACCGCTGCGTCGCCGCCGGTACGCGCCTCGTCTGCTTCAGCGGAGTCGCCGGCCAACCCCCGTTCGCCCTGACCCTCACCCCCCGCTGACGCTCCCACCCTCGCTGACGCTCGCCCGCTCACGCCCGCTCACGCCCGCTCACGCCCGCTCACGCCCGCTCACGCCCGCTCACGCCCGCTCACGCCCGCTCACGCCCGCTCGCGCCCGCTCGCGCCCGCCCGCTCGCCGCTCTCCCCCCGTCGCGCGGCTCTCCCCCGTTGATCATGGAGTTAACTGTGGTCTCGACGGCGTGTCGAGGGGGCAAACTCCATG
>NZ_JBFBAZ010000128.1:0-22266 GCF_040682475.1 Hamadaea sp. NPDC051192 | reverse complement strand
CGGAGGTCCAGGCTGTGCCGGTCCAGGAGTATTAACGGTGAGTGTTGCGCTGGTTACCGGCTCGGCCGGATTGATCGGGTCCGAGGCCGCCCGCCACTTCGCCCAACTGGGACTGCAGGTCGTCGGCATCGACAACGACATGCGGAAGTACTTCTTCGGCGACGACGGCTCGACCGCCTGGAGCCTGGTCCGGCTGACCAGCGAGCTCGGCGACTCGTACACCCACTACGACGTGGACATCCGCGACCGCGAGCTGCTCGCCAAGATCTTCGAGCGCTACGGCAGCGACATCTCCCTCGTCATCCACACCGCGGCGCAGCCGTCCCACGACTGGGCGGCCAAGGAACCGTTCACCGACTTCGACGTCAACGCGGTGGGCACCCTCAACGTGCTGGAGTTCACCCGGCAGCACTGCCCCGAGGCCGCCTTCATCTTCTGTTCGACCAACAAGGTCTACGGCGACACGCCCAACCGGCTTCCCCTGGTCGAGTTGGACACCCGCTGGGAGCTCGATCCGGCCCACCCGTTCTACGCCGAGGGCATCTCCGAGGAGATGTCGATCGACGGCAGCCTCCATTCCATCTTCGGCGTGTCGAAGGTGGCGGCCGACGTCGCGGTGCAGGAGTACGGCCGGTACTTCGGGATGAGGACCGCCTGCTTCCGCGGCGGCACGCTGACCGGACCGGCGCACTCCGCCGCCGAGCTGCACGGGTTCCTGGCGTACCTGATGCGGTGTGTCATGGAAGGCCGGACCTACAACCTCTACGGGTACAAGGGCAAGATGGTCCGCGACGCGATCCACTCGCACGACGTGCTCACCGCGTTCGAGGCCTTCTACCGGGCGCCGCGCAGCGGTGAGGTCTACAACCTCGGCGGCGGGCGGTTCTCGAACACCTCGCACATCGAGGCGTTCCAGATCGCCCAGGAGATCACCGGTCACGAGGCCGAGATCAACTACGTGGAGCAGGCGCGGATCGGCGACCATCAGTGGTACGTCAGCGACATGTCCCGCTTCAGCAGCCACTACCCGGACTGGCGGATGACCTACGACGTCCCCGCGATCCTCCGCGAGATCTACGAGGCCAACGCCGACAAGTGGACCCGTTCGTGACCGCGGTGGCGACGCGCAAGCGCAGCGTCCTCGGCATCCTCGTCGACGCGACCGACTACGCGGAGGCCACCGATCGCATCATCGCCGCCGCCGAACAGGGGCGGCCGATGGCGGTCACGGCGCTGGCGGTCCACGGGGTCATGGAAGGGGTCCACGACCCCGCCCTCGGGGCCCGGCTCAACAGCTTCGACCTGGTGACGCCGGACGGGCAGCCGGTCCGGTGGGCACTCAACCTGCTGCACGGCGCCGGGCTGAGTGATCGCGTCTACGGCCCCACGCTCACGCTGCGCGTGCTGGAGCGGGCCGCCGCCGCCGGGCTGCCCGTCTACCTGTACGGCTCGACCCAGCCGACGCTCGACCGGCTGGTGCCGGCTCTCCAGCAGATGTTCCCCGCGCTCAAATTCGCCGGGATCGAGGCCTCGAAGTTCCGGGCCGTCGAGCCGGGCGAGGCGGAGCAGATCGGCGGGCGCATCACCGCGTCCGGCGCGCGGATCGTGCTGGTCGGGCTGGGTTGTCCCCGGCAGGAGAACTTCGCCCACGCGTTGCGGCCGCACCTCGCGATGCCGCTGCTCGCGGTCGGCGCGGCGTTCGACTATCACGCCGGCGGGCTGCGTAAGCCGCCGCCGTGGATGCAGCGCTACGGCCTGGAATGGCTGTGGCGCCTGGGCCTGGAGCCCAAGCGCCTGTGGCGTCGTTACCTGCTGCTCAACCCCGAGTACCTGGCTCGGCTCGGCGCTCAGCGGATCGGCCTGTGGAAGGCCACCCCGCCGACGCCGACGGAGCAGCCCGTACCGACTTTCCCGGTCTAGCGCCGAGCCGGGCTGCTAGGCCCGGACGCGGCTAGGCCCGGACGTAGAGCAGTTCGAGAATCGCCCGCGCGGCCTCGAACCACCGATTGAGCCACTCGGGCGAGGGCGCGGCGCCCTTCGGCGGCAACTCCATGAGCAGCCCTCGCAGCAGCGGGTGGTCGGCCAGCCCGGTCTCCTCCAGCCAGGCCGGCGGCGGGAACACCGGCTCGTCGAGGCCCAGGCCGATCGGCGCGCCGCTGTCGAGCGGGCGGGCGTCGTCCACCTCCGGCATCTCGTTCGCCGCCCATCGGCTGGGCGTCGGGGTCGGCTGCTCGGTTCCGTTCATCTGACTCGCCGGGAGCCCGGCCGGGCTGAGCTGGAAGCCCGGGAGCTGGCCCATCAGGCGTTCGGGCGTCGGCGCGGCGCCGGCGTTCTCTTGGCTGATCGTCACGGTCACACTCCTCGAGCCGGCGGGCGTACCCGCAAAAAACTGCTGGTCACGCGGCGGGTCGCCACTGATCGCGGACCCACTTTCTGATACAACGAGGCGGAATGGGCCAAGCGACGGTTTCCCCGCGCCTGTACGCACGGCCGTGCTCTTTTTCACTGCCCTGCGGGAGTCGGCGTGGCTGATCCACGTAATACTTCGGCCCAGTGCCGGAACTGCGGCTGCGACGCCGATGCCACTTTGGACGTCCCCACCGGACACCTCGCCGTCCCGGCGGCGCGTACCGGGGAATCCGAATCGCTCCCGTCGCTCGCGCGTACACGCCTCGAATTGGACGAGATGGGCGATGAGGAGGCGTGGCTCTGGCGGCTCGTGGACGAGGCCGACCGAGTCTTCGCCGCCGCGCCCGAACCGCCACCAGCCGATCGGCTCACCGAGGCGGAACGCCAGCTCGCTCTGGCCGCGACGTTCGAGGAACGCATCCAGATGCAGATCCGCGCGGCGCAGACCGCGCTGGCCAGCCCGCTGTCCTGGCTGCGCCCGTCGCACCGGGCGGCGGTGGTACGCCAGCTCAAGCGGGATCGGGCCACCGCGGTGATCGCCGCCGTTCAGCGCCGGCGTGCTGCGGAGGTCCGTAATCGCCTGCGCTCCGCGACCGGCCGGCGGACCGCGTACCTTACCGAGCACCACGTCACCCTGGCCGCGGGCCGGAACGCGCGGTCCGAACTGGTGAAGGTGATCGACGACCTCATCGAGGGGTACGCGAGCCTGACCGATCAACCGGCCTGGTTCCGATTCGGCATCGGTTCCCCCGCCACCACCCCGGATTGGCTGACGGCGGCTCGTCAGGCGGTCGCGAGACGACGCCGGTCGCAGCTGGACGAGATCATTCCGCGCGAACTCGCCTGACGGGACGACGCGCCGGATCAACTGTGACTGAGTAGCCAGAAGAGTAAAGCCGTCCGGCCGCCCGGCGTACCGGACGATCGGACGGCTGGGCGCCGGGCGGGTCGCTTCAGCCGGTCGCGACCGCCGACGCGTGGCGCACTGCCGGACGGACATGGGCTCCGGCGACCGTTCGATCCTGGAGGTTCGTGTGGCCACGGTGACCAGCGCCGAGCCCGGCGCCGGTGCCGGCCGGGTTCTGGCGGACCTGGCGCAATCCGTTGCCCTGCACGAAGATCGAGCGGCGCTCGACGGCGTCACCTGCGGCGTTGAGCTGGTAACCGTCGAGCCAGAGCCAGCCGTCGTAAGTCGGCCAGTCGTGCACCCGGATGACCCGGAAGAAGATCGCCGTCGCGAACTGCACGCTCGCGTCGCGGGTGACGTGAAGGATGTCGCCGGCCTTCGGTGTCACGATGCCTCCCGGGAGTCGTTCGCCTCATCTGAGTCGTTAACGAAGTAACGGCACGGCGCCGAAACGGCATAGGGCGTGACGAACACGCCGGACGTTACTTCGTGTTGATCACGATGAGTGCCCGATTTCCCACTCACTGTGCACCATCAGGAAGATCAATGCAAGTTGCACGAAGGATATTGTCACTCGGCTGTGGATGACCGGATATCCGTCATGATCGGGTAGTCGGTTTGTCGGACCCTATGTGCGCGTTCGGACACTTGAAGTGCGGTTTCATAGCGGGCAGACTCCGGACAATGGGGAGGTTGTCCCTGTACAAGGGCGTACCGTACGCCGACTATGTACCCGTCGCGGAGGTGCGCCGTGACCATCGACCGTAAAAGCCCGACCGTCCGAAGGCGACGTTTGGGCGCTGAGCTGCGCAATCGTCGCGAGCGCGCCGGCTACTCGCTGGAGTATGTCGCCGAACAGCTGGAGTGCTCGCAGTCCAAGATCTCCCGCATCGAGACCGGCCACACGTCGGTCAACGTCCGCGATGTGCGGGACCTGCTCACGATCTACGGCGCGGGCGAGGCCGAGATCCAGGAGCTGATCGAACTCGCCCGGGAGGCCCGCCAGAAGGCTTGGTGGCACCCCTTCAGTCAAGTTCTCTCCAGTGCCTATGTGGGTCTGGAGGCCGAGGCCGTCCGCGTACGGACCTATGAACAGCAGCTCGTCCCGGGTCTCCTGCAGACGGAGGCGTACGCCCGAGCCACCATGGGCATCCTGCCGGGCCGAAGTGAGGAAGAAATCTCCTCCCGAGTGCGTGTCCGAATGCAGCGTCAGTCGTTGCTGGACCAGGAAGACTCCTTCCACCTTTGGGTTGTGCTCGATGAGGCCGCCGTGAGCCGGCCGGTCGGAGGCGACGAGGTCATGTCCGACCAGTTGCGGCACTTGGTCATTGCCGCAAATCGACCGAATGTGACGCTTCAGCTGCTTCCGTTTGAAATCGGTTCACACGCGGGTATGGACGGGACATTCGCCATCCTCGACTTCCGCGAACCGGGTGACCGATCCGTGGTCTTCGCCGAGAATGCCACCGGGGGCCTCTTCATCGACAAACGCGACGAGCTGGAGAGGTACAAAAATCTCTTCGAGCACATCCATACGGCGGCGCTCGGACCGGAGCAGTCCGCCGAACGGATTCAGCAGCTAGTAGAGGAGCCACTGTGGAGATCGAGACAAAGGGGTTTCGCGTCGACCTGAGCAACGCGGTCTGGCGCAAGAGCACCCGTAGTAGTCCCAGCTGCGACAACTGTGTCGAGGTCGCGTTCGTCGGAGGCGCCATCGCCGTGCGCGACTCCAAGAACCGTGACGCCGGCACCCTGGTCTTCACGCCGGGCGAATGGGATGCCTTCGTCGCCGGTACGAAGGACGGGGAGTTCGACCTCTAGGTTCAGCTGATCGAGACCCCGCGGGCACGACCGGCCCGCGGGGTCTTGTCATGCGTACGGCGATGGCGCCGTCAGGCGATGGGCACCGTGGCGCGCCGCGATCGAATGACCTTCGTCGTCCGGCGGCCGCTCGCCGCGCACTCCGCCGCGGTCGAACCCTTCCCGCGTACGCAGGCCGAGACGAGCAGGATCCGCGCCGCTCCCGAACCCAGGCGCATGTAGACCGGCAGGGCTTCGGCCAGCACGACGTGGAACTGTCCAGGTGCGCTCTCGGCGAAGGTGAACCGGGAGATCACGCCGTCCCGGGTGTCGGCCGAGAAGCTCTGCGTACTGACCAGGTTCCCGTGCCCGTAGGCCACCCATTCGCCGCCGATCTGCTCGAACGGCTGCACGACATGAGCGTGGTGGCCCAGGATCAGGTCGATGTCAGGCGAGGCGAGCAGCGTACGCGCGATCGAGGCCTGCTCGGCCGTGGCGGCGTGCTGATATTCCGTGCCCCAGTGCAGCGAGACGATGACGATCTCGGCGCCCCGCTGCTTGGCCGTACGCGCGTCGGCGAGGATCGTGGCGGGCTTGATGAGGTTGGCCGCCCACTCCTTGCCCTTCGGCCGGGGGATCCCGTTGAACCCGAACGCGTAGGAGAGCTGCCCGACGCGTACGCCGGCGACGGTGAGCAAGGTCGTCGTCGCGCGCTCCTGTGGCGATCGGGCTGTTCCGGTGTGCGCCAGCCCAGCCGCGTCGAGGGCGTCGAGCGTACGCCGGATGCCGTCGAGCCCCACGTCGAGGCTGTGGTTGGACGCCGTCGAGCAGGTGTCGAATCCGGTGTCCTTGAGCGCCGGGACGACCTGCGGCGGCACCTGGAAGACGGGGTACCCGGTGAACGGCCCGCCCGGCCGGCCGAGCGGCGTCTCCATGTGGCAGATGGCCAGGTCGGCTCCGGCGATGACGGGTTTGATCCCGGCGAACAGCGGCCGGAAGTCCATGCCCCGGCCGTGCCCGTCCACCCGGGCTTGCCGCCACAGACCCTGGTGCAGCAGGACGTCGCCCGTGCCGACGACGGTGAACCGTCGGGGCTGCCAGTCCGACGCCGTCGTCGGCTGCGGTGCGGCCGCCGACGAGCGCGCCAATGTCGTGCGGACCGTCGGCAGCGGGGCGGCCGGCGCAGCCGTCGGCGTGGCTCGGCCGGGCGAGGGGTGGGCCGCCGCCAGCGTCGAGAACAGCGACGCGACCGCGAGAACCGTCAACAGCACAACCGCTTCGTGCCGCAGGCGTGGCTTCATGTCCCCGAGATGCACACTGTGCACTATGGAGTTGCCGCGCCCCCGGGCCAACGTCCGATCGGTGCTACTCCACCGGCCAGGTGTGCACCGGAGCGTTCGATCTGGACAGTTCCGCGTACGCCGTGAGCATGTGCCGGAGGGCCGCCGGACGGTCCATCCCCCGTCGTTCGGCTGCCCGGACGGTGTCGACTTGCCACGTCGCCCCGGTGCGCCCACTGAGGCAGCGCTGCTCGATGATGCCCAGCAGATGGTTGCTCACCGCCGCGTCGACGCCGAATCCGTCGAGTCCTTCGGCCGCGTTGGCGAGCATGACGTCCAGGAGCAGGTCGGTCGCGCGTACCTCGCCGACACCTGGCCAGAAGACCGGGGCCGCGATGCCTCGCCGGGCCGCGGCGTGGAAGTTGTCCTCGGCGGCGCTGAAGCTCAGCTGCGTCCAAATCGGACGATCCTGCTCGGCGTGGTAGCGAACCAGGCCGTAATACAGCGCGGCGTTCGCCATCATGTCGACGATCGTCGGCCCGGCGGGCATCACGCGGTTCTCGACCCGCAGGTGCGGCCGGCCGTTCATGACGTCGTAGACCGGACGGTTCCAGCGGTAGATGGTGCCGTTGTGCAGCCGTAGCTCGCCGAGGTGTGGCACACCGCCCGACCGCAACACCTCCAGCGGGTCCTCGTCGTCGCAGATCGGCAGCAGCGGCGGGAAGTAGCGGACGTTCTCCTCGAAGAGGTCGAAGATCGAGGTGATCCAACGTTCGCCGAACCACACCCGGGGGCGTACGCCCTGCGCCCGCAGCTCGTCCGGCCGCGTGTCGGTGGCCTGCTTGAACAGCGCGATCCGGGTCTCGTGCCAGAGCTGATGGCCGAACAGGTACGGCGAGTTCGCCCCGGCCGCGAGTTGGAAGGCCACCACCGACTGAGCAGCGTTCCAATAGTTCGCGAACTTCTCCGGGGAGACCTGGAGGTGGAACTGAAGGCTGGTGCAGGCGGCTTCGGGGGCGATCGACTCGGTCTCGATCTTCAGGTGGTCCACGCCCCGGATGTCGAGGGTGATGTGCTCGCCCCGGGCGTTGAGGATCTGCTCGTTGAGCACCCGGTAGCGGGGATTGGTCGAGAGGTTGTCCAGGATCGCGTGCTCGACGGTCAGCGTCGGCAGGATGCCGATCAGCACCAGATTGGCGTCGTGCTCGGCCGCCTTGGCGTCGGTGCGCGCCAAGGTCTCCAGGAGCCGCTTCTCGTACATCGCCAGCCCGTCGCCGCCGATGAGCTGCGGCGGAACGTTCAGTTCGAGGTTGAACTGGCCGAGCTCGGGCTGGAACGTGGGGTCTTCCAGATCTTCGAGGATGCCGAGGTTGCGCATGGCCGGCTCGTGCTCGCCGTCGACGAGGTTGATCTCGATCTCGAGGCCTGTCGTCGGCGCGTCGGCGTCGAACGCGAAGTCGTCCAGCATCAGGGCGAAGGTGTCCAGACATCGCCTGACCTTCTGCCGGTACCGCATTCGGTCCGCGCTGGTGAACGTCCCCTCCGAGACGTCCTTGCCCATATGCCCTCCCCGGTTCTCGGTCTGCTGCTGTGGGTAACCGAGTCGTTGCAATGAGCTTCCAGCCTAAGGGGTTCCTTCCAGGGTGGTATCGGGCGCTAGGACCATTGCCAGAATTCGCCTCGCTTTTGACAGGCAGAATTGGCGGCAGAACCCGCTGTCACAGCGACTGGACCCTGTTATATACCAACAAAATGGACAGATCACCGAGCGCCGCGTTGGTAGCGTTTGGCGCAGATCAGGTCGCACGGGGGCGGCCCACTTTGGGGGGGTCGGCATGACGGTTGCTCGTCGGACACCAGGGCGACCGGCGTAGCGATCTCATGCCGTGTCATTTGGCGCGAGCGGGGGAACGGGACACGTTCGGGGGCCCTGCTCGCGCCAAATACCCAGGCTCTCCCGGCTAAGGCTTCTTCTTGTCGTCGGGCTTCTTCTCGTCCGGCTTCGTGCTGTTCTCCGGCTTCGACTTCTCGGGCGGCTCCGGCTCGGTCGGCCGCTCCACCACGGCGGCACGGCCCATCGCCGGCCGAGGACGACGCCGATTCCGCGGCGCCGGAATGATCGCAGCCTTCGGTTCCGTCGCGGGCTTCGCCTCGACCTCGGCGGCTTCCTCGGCGCTCGCCTCCGACTTCGCCTTCGGCGTATAGATCTGCCCGGTCGCGGGTTCGACGACAGCCGCCGCCGGAGCGGCCGGATTCGCCGCGTCTGTCACAGCAGCCGACCGGGTCGCGGTCAGCACGGCGGCCAGCACCGAACCGGCCAGGCCCGCGATCACGGCGTACGGCGCGATGAGCAGCGCTGAGACCTGCTCGGCCGGCGCACCCGCCAACCGCGGCGCGGCGAGCACCGACGCCGCGGCCAGCAGCACCGGCCCGACGACGCCCGACAGCGCCACCGACGCCCGCGTGTCACCCCGGCGACCGGCCGGCCACGCGGCCAGCAACCCGAGCAGGAAGGTGGACCCGAGGGTGAGCACCGCTCCCGGCAGGTAGATGGACTGCCACCAGCCGCTGCCGGGCAGGTCCAGGGCCACCGCTTCGACGTCGCTCACCGAGTCGACCTGCGTGAACCGCCAGACGCCCAGCTGCGTCGGGGCCAGCCCCCGGCCGCCCGCGACGGCGTCGACCACCGCCAGCACCGCGACCAGCCACCACCAGGACGCCGTCGCCACCAGGTTCGCCGCCGCCGCTCGGGCCGACAGCACCACGGCCGCGAGCACCAAGCCGATCAGCACGCCCACGGTCGCGTACCAGCCGACGATCCAGGCCGGCGCGAAGGTCACGCTGGTCGAGACCTCCCGCGCGGGCAGCGCGGTCAACGGCACGACGGCCAGCCCGCCGAGCGTCGCCGCGCAGGCCACCGACGCCCGCCACAGGCCGCGGGCCCACGATGCGGAGTCCACAGTGGTGGTACGCCGGGCGGTGACGAGCGCGGCCAACGCGACCGACAGTGCGGCGACCCAGACGGTCCAGGCGAGCGCGGCGGCCCAGCCCGCGGTGTCACCCAGCCAGCCGATGATTCCCAAGCCGTAGCCGACACCGAGCTGCGCGGCGCCGATTCCGGCGGCCAGTCCGGCCGCGACGGCGACCGATCCGGTCCAGCCTCGTGCGGACATCGTCTCGTCCTCCCGCGAGGTATCCAGTGGTGGGCAGACTATCGCTGACTCGGTGACGCCGCGACATGTGTCAAGTTGGTGTCAGTTGGGCCTGCGCACGGGCTTGGTGTCGCCCTCGGGTTGCACACTGTGAGCCGCTGCGAGTGCCGTGGCGCCAGTGAACAGGAGTACGCACGATGACCGACCCGTGGGCGACCAGAGTGGACGCCGAACCCCCGCGCCAGGGGCTCAGCCCGGCGATGATCGCGGCCATCGCGACCTCCGTCGCCGTGCTCGCGATCATCGGGGCCACCGGCGGTTTCCTGCTCGCCAACGCGAACCCGGAGGCGTCGCCGTCCACATCGGCCACAGCGGTGACCACGTCGCCGACGGCCGCACCGTCGCTGGACGAGTCGCCCAGCTTCTCGCCCAGCCCGGTGGCGTCGGCCACCTCGACGACACCCGCCGCCACCGGCACCCTCCCGGACGGCACGGGCCGCGACTTCCGCGAGTACTTCGCACAGTTGCGCACGGCCAAGCTCGGCGTCGTCCTCATCTTCGGGGAGACCGGACAGGACGGCCTGGTCACGCGTACCTCCCCGGCAGCACCGGCGAAGATCCGGCCGGGCCTCACCATCAAGGTCTACATCGCTGGCGCGCCGCCGGAGACCGCCCTGCCCAAGGTGGTCGGCCTGCCCTGCCGGGACGCCCGGGTGCCGCTGGGCAACAGCGGTCTGCTGCCGACCTACCTGAGCGGCCAGGACGGCGTGGTGCTCAGCCAGTCGCCGGACCCGGAGGCGGGCGGAACCGCCCGGTGGAACGACCACGTGGAGATCACCTGCGGCGAGGGCGCCACCGCCAGCCCCAGTCCGTAACGGTCCGCGCGCCGCACCGGCGGGCGTACGGCAATCATGGTAGGACGGGCACATGTCGGAGAGATCGCCAAGTCCCGCGGACGAGCCCGCCGAGCCCACCCAGCCGATCGAGCCGGACGCCACCCGGCCCATCGAGCCGGACGCGACCCGGCCGATCGAGCCGGACGCGACGCAGGCCATCCCCTCGGACGCCACCCAGGCGCTGCCGGGGCCGGGCGATGCCCCGACTGAGGGGATCCCGACCGAACAGCTGCCGTCCGTCGACGCGGACGCCACCCAGGTGACCCCGGGCGGCGACCACTGGACCGGGCGGGCGGAGGTACGCCCCGACGCCGTCCGCGACGCGGTTCCGCCGGAGGAGTGGAACGACGTCGAGGAGCCGAGCCGCAACTGGTGGCTGCCCATCCTCATCGGCGTGGTCGCGGTGCTTGTGGCGCTGGCCGTCATCGTGGCAGTGGTCCTCCTGATGCGCCGGTCGAACGAGCCCGAGCCCGTTCCCACGACCGGCGCGCCGACGGCGACCTCTGCCGCGCCGAGTCCCTCCCCCACTCAGACCGCGCCGAGTTCACCGGAGACCACCAACACCGGCGGCCCGACCACGCAGATCGAGGTGCCGGACCTCGCCGGGCAGTCCGAGGCCGCCGCGAAGTCCCGGCTGGACCAGCTCGGATTGACCTACTCGGTGACCTATCAGGAAGCCCCGGGGACCGAGGCCGGCACCGTCATCACCACCGTTCCGGTGGGCGGGAGCATCGTGGGGCCCGGCGACGACATCCGCCTCATCGTGGCGACGGCGCCGCCGTCGGAGGAGCCGACGGAGAGCCCGGAGCCGACCGCCACGGCCAGCTGAGTCGGTCAGCCGAGTCGGTCAGCCGAGTCGGTCCAGGACGGCGCGTTCCCGCTCGGTCAACGTCATCCCGGACGTCTTCACCAGGGCGGCGATCCGGTCGCGGGCACGCTGCCGCTCGGCCGGATCGTCGGAGGCGGCCACCAGCCCGACGAGAGCCTGCACCACGTCGCGTAGGTCGTGGCCGCCCTCGTAGGCGTCCGCTGCGGCGGCGTACCAGCTGCTGGCAAGCCTGCGCTGGCCGCGGGCGAACGCGATCGCGGCCTCGACCACCGCGCAGGCCGGGTCCTCGACCTCGGGCAGCGTGGTGGCGCGCAGCTCGGCGAGAATGCGCTCGGCCTCGCCCGCCTCGCCGTTCTCGGCCTGGGCGAGGGCGATCGTGGTGAGCAGACGGCGGCGATGGCTGGGGTCGCCGACCTCGGCGAGCAGGTCGAGGGCCTGGGTGCCGACCACGACGGACTCCGCGAGCTGGCCGCTGAGCCGCAGCACCTCGGCGAGATTGCCCCGGCCCAGCACGCGCAGCCGGAAGTCCCCGGTACGCGCGGTGAGCCGGTCGACCTCGGCGAGCCGGCGCTGCGCGCCCACCAGGTCGCCGGCGCGGATGTCGTGCCAGGTCAGGTTGCTCTGGGCGACCGCCATGTCGCGCGCCCGGCCGGTGCGGCTGGCGAGGATGAGCGCTTCGAGGCTCTGCTCGCGGGCCTCGTCGAAGTCCCCGCTGCCTGTGCACAGTGCGAAGAGCACCGTACGCGCGGCGAGCTCGCCCGTGACCTCGGAGCGGTCGGCGAAGATCTGCACGGCTTCGCGCACCGAGTCGATCTCCTCCGCGCCCGCGCCGTGCTCGTTGGCCAGCTGCGCCAGCCCCACCATCGCCCACGCCCGCACGAGCGGGTCGGCGTCGGCGGTGCGCTCGTCGTCCAGCAGCCGGCGCAGCCAGCGGCGGCCCGCTACGTCCCGGCCTCGGAAGCGCCACCACCGCGGCAGCTTCGCGGCCAGGCACAACGCGGTATGCGGATCGTCGTCAGCCGAGTGCGCCAACGCCGACCAGAGGTTGCCAGCGACGTCGTCGAGCCGCGCGATCGCCGCGCCGTGCTGCGCCCCGCTGAACATCGGCGTCGTACGCGCGGCGAACCGGGCGAAGACGACGGCGTGCCGGCGCCGGGCCAAGGTCAGCTCCCCCGCCGCCTCCGCCTGCTCCAGGGCGTACTCGCGGACGGATTCGAGCACCATGAACCGGATCGCGCCCTGGCCCCGCACCGTCGCCAGGCCGAGATCGGTCAGCCGGTCCAGCAGCTCCACGACGTCGACGCCGGTCTCGGCCAGCAGCTCCTCGGCCAGCTCGATGGACCAGCGATGGGTGAACGTGGCCAGATATCGCAGTGCCTGCCGATGAGCCGGGGTCAGCAGGCGATAGCTCGCCACGACCGCCGAGCGCACCACTTCCGCCGCGTCGACGACCGCGCCGTCCTGCCCGAACCGGGCCAGCATCTCGCTCGGGTCCAGCAGCCGCCCTCGGGCCGCCGCCAGCTCGATCGCCAGCGGAAGCCCGCTGAGGCGGCGTACGAGGTCGGTGATCGCCGCGACTTCGGACTCGGGCGGCGGATCGCCCCGATGCAGGGCCCACCGCTCGAGGAACAAGGCGCTGGCCGGATGCTTCCGGGCTTCGGCGAGCGTACGGGTGCCGGCGGGGGGCACCGGCAGCGGAGCGACCGGCCACACTCGTTCGCCGGGCACCCCGATCGGGCTCCGGGCGGTGGCGATCACCCGCAACTGCGGCGCGATATCGACGAGCCGGGTCACCGCGGCCACCACGGCGGGACGTGCCCGGTCCACTGCGTCCACCAGCAACAACGCCGGTCGGCGGAACGCCTCGGCGAGGCCGTCCGGATGCCCGACGCCGATGACCGCGCAGATGCTGTCCAGCACTCCGGACTCGCCCTCGTCCGGCGAGACCTTGATGCCGACCGCCCCGCCCGGCAAGTCGTCCTGGAGCTGGGCGGACGCGGCCAACGCCAACACGGTCTTGCCCGACCCGGCCAGCCCGACCAAAGTGGTCACCCCGGCCGTCGTACGCAGATGCTCGGTGAGCCCGGCCAGATCCCGGTCGCGCCCGATCAACTCCCCCGCGTTCGGCAGCGCCCGGGGCGGCCCCGGGGTGTCCGGCGGTTCGGCGGGCGTACGCCCCCGGGCGACGGCCACGAAGACGGACAGGTCCCGCCCCTGCAGGCCGAGGGCGGCGCCCAGCAGCTCGACCGTGGACCGCTGCGGGCGTACGCTGCGACCCGCCTCCAGGTCGCGTACGGTGCGGACGCCCACCTCGGCAGCCTCGGCCAGCTCCGCCTGGGTCAGCCCGGCAGCGAGCCGGTGCCGCCGGAGCAGCACAGCGAATCCGTCCTTCATGGACGGACTACGCGTCTCGGCTGCGGGCTCCACGGCCTCGAAGACTAGCCAGCCGAGGTCGCCGACGGCAGCTCGTGTCGGCCGTTTGACCAGGTTGCATGCGTGTTTCCGACACAAACGTGCCCTGGTGTCCAGCTGCGTTATCGGCTCGTGATCTTCTGATCCGCTTCTGGGGCTCGGCTGGGAGCCCACTCGGGACTCCCTTCACCAGTGACCGGACCGCCAGCGGGGCCCTCTTCACCAGTGACCGAGCCGCCGGCGGGGTCGCCGGGCCACCAGTTCCAGCGACCGAGCAGGGTCATCGCGGCCGGGAGCAGTAGACCCCGGACGACGGTCACGTCCAGGGCGATCGCCACCGCCATCCCGACGCCGATCTCGCGTACGGCGGACAGGCCACCCAGGACGAAGCCCAGGAAGACGAGGATCAGGCTGAGTCCGGCCAGGGTCACCACCGGACCCGTACGCGCGATGCCCCGCCGGACCGCCTCGTCGGTGGCGTACCCGGACCGGTGCTCCTCGGTGATCCGGGCGAGCAGGAAGACCTCGTAGTCCGTGGTCAGCCCGAAGATGAAGACGAAGAGCAGGATGGGCGTCGTGGCGTCGAGGCGACCCCCGAAGACCACGGCGAGCATGCCCAGCGACGCCCCCAGGGTCAGCAGGTTGAGCAGGACCGCCTTCACCGGGATGACGATCGATCGGGTGAGCAGGAAGAGTAGCGCTCCGGTTGCCGCCAACAGGACTATCAGCACGACCGGAAAATGACCGGTAACCGAATCCTGGTAATCCGCTAATTCCGCGGCGGGCCCGCCGACCAGGGATTTCGCCGGCGCCGGGACCTCGCGGACGGCTCGGACGACCGCCGGACCCTGGCCGGAACTCACCGGAGTCAGGTCGACGACCGTCGCCTCGGGCGGCATCTCCAGCCGGAGTTGCAGCCGGCCGACCCCGGGCAGCCGGTTGAGCCGATCGAGGTAGTCCCGCATCGCCGCCCCGCCGCTGCCGGTGTCCACGACGACGGTGACGGCGTCGGCCTGATCGCGCTGGAAGTCGCGCAGATAGACCTCGTACGCCTGCCGCGCCTCCGCGCCGCTCGGCAACCCACGCGCGTCGGTGTTCCAGAGGTCGGCGGCGACGAACGGAAGGGTCAGGATGATCAACAGCGCGGTGCTGGCGAAGGCGACCGACTCCGGGCCCTTCTGGGCGAGCGCGGCCAGCCTGGTCAGGATTGATCTTGAATCGTCGGTGTTGCCATGGCGACGTCTTCCATTCAAGATCAGCCGACGTCCACGACGAGGCTCGCGGGCGACCAGCCGCGGTCCGAGGATGGCGAGCAGCGCGGGCGTGAGCGTCAGCGAAGCAGCCGTGGCGACCACCGTGACGAGCAGTCCGCCGAGCGCCATCGCCGCGAGCAGCGGTTCCCCGAAGACGGCCAGCCCGGCCATGGCGACACCGACCACGCCACCGGAGACGAGCACTGCTCTCCCCGCCGTACGCAGCGCGGCGGCCAGGTCGTTCTCCTCGCGATATCGCCAGAGCAGCAGGATCGAGTAGTCGACGGCCAGCCCCAGGCCGAGCAGCGTCACGACGTTGACGGTGTACTCGCTGACCGCCGTCACGAGGGCGAGCCCGGACAGGGCGAGCAGGGTCGTGGTGATCGCGGCGACCGCCGCAGCCAGCGGTGCGACCGCGCCCCAGCGGAGCACGACGACGAGCAACAGGGCCAGGGCGGCGAGCGCGACGCCTTCCCCGAGGGCGGCGTCGGCCACGGCCTGCTCGGTGAACGCACGCTCGGCCAGCGGCTTGCCGCCTACCAGCACGTTCGGCAGGCGGCGCAGGACCGCGACGGCGGCGTCGATCTCGGCGTCGGGCGTACCGGGGGTGAAGGTGACGCGGACCAAGGTGCTCCGCTCGTTCTGGCCGATCTGACCGCCCGGCGCGGTGTAGAGGTCGCCGACTTCGCGTACGCCGGCCATCCCCCGCAGCTGCTGCGCCACCTCGGTCGTGGTCGCGACCAGCGCCGGGTCGTACGGGTTCACGTCCCGGGAGATCGCGAAGACCGTCTCACCCTCCGGCTTGAGCTGCTGCAGCCGGGCTTCGGCCCGCAGCGACTCGGCGTCGGCGGAGAGCTGGCCGACGTTCTGGGCGTGGTCGTAGACGCTCCCGCCGAGAGCGCCGCCCGCGATCGCGAGCAGCGCCCACCCGGCGACGATCAGCCATCGCCCCCGCACCAGCCAGCCGGCCCAGTTCCGCATCTGGGCATGAGAGCATTTCGCGATCGGCTGGGATGTCCGGAACCCGACTCAGTTCAGTCCGAGCTCCCGCGAGATCACCATCTTCTGGATCTCCGAGGTGCCCTCGCCGACCTCCAGGATCTTCGCGTCCCGGTAGAACCGGCCGACCGGGAACTCGTTCATGAACCCGTACCCGCCGTGGACCTGCGTCGCCTTGCGAGCGTTCGTCATCGCGGCCTCGCCCGCCTGGAGCTTCGCGATCGCGGCGGCGTTACGGATCGGCAGGCCCGCCACCAGGCGTGCAGCCGCATCCCGCCAGGCCAGCCGCGCGGTCTGCGCGCCCGCCTCCATCTCCGCGATCATGAATTGCACCGCCTGGTACGCCGAGATCGGCGAGCCGAACGCTTCGCGCTGCCGGGCGTACGCGACGGACTCGTCCACGCAGCCCTGAGCGAGCCCGGTGGCGAGGGCGGCGATGGCGACCCGTCCTTCGTCGAGGATCGTGAGGAACTGCTTGAAGCCTCGGCCGCGCTCGCCGAGCAGGTTCTCCACCGGCACCCGGACGTTGTCGAAGGACAGCTCATGGGTGTCCGAGGCGCACCAGCCGACCTTGTCGTAGCCAGGCGCGACGGTGAAGCCGGGCGTACCGGAGGGCACGATGATCGTGGAGATCTCGTCCGGCCCGGTGAGCGCCGTGACGGTGACGAGAACAGTGATCTCGGTCCCCGAGTTGGTGATGAACGCCTTGGTGCCGTTGATGATCCATTCGCGGCCGTCGTCGCTCAGCTTCGCCGTGGTACGCGTCCCGCCGGCGTCGGACCCGGCGCCGGGCTCGGTGAGACCGAAGGCGGCGAGCTTGCGGCCGGCCACGAGATCGGGCAGCCACCGGCGCTTCTGCTCGTCCGTGCCGAACTTGAAGATGGGCATCGCCCCGAGCGAGATCGCCGCTTCCAGGGTGATCGCCACCGACGAGTCCACCCGCGCGATCTCCTCGATGGCCAGGCAGTGCGCCAGGTAGTCGCCGCCCATCCCGCCGAACTCCTCGGGGAAGGCCAGCCCGAACAGGCCCATCGAGCCCATCTGCGCGACGATCTCGTAGGGGAACTCGTGGCGGGCGTAGAAGTCCCCGATCACCGGCGCGATCTTGTCGCGAGCGAAGGCGGCGACGGTCTCCCGAAGCTCGGCGAGGTCCTCGCTGAGTCCGAAGTGGTCCATGGCTCTCCTAGATCAGACAGGTGTGACGCCGTGGCGGCGTCGCGAGAAGCTGCGGTCCTTGCCGTGCGCGGCGGCCAGCCGCCGGACGAGTTCGCCGCGCAGGTCGTCCGGTTCCACGACGGTGTCCACGACGAGTTCGCTGGCCAGCCGGAGGAGGTCGATGTCCTGCTCGTACTCGGCTCGCCTGGCCTCGACGAAGGCAGCCCGGTCCGCCTCGTCTTCGATGGCGGCGATCTTGTTCGCGTACACCGCGTTGACGGCGGCCTCCGCGCCCATCACCGCGATCTTGGCGGTCGGCAGCGCGATCGTGGCGTCCGGATCGAACCCGGGCCCGGCCATGGCATAGAGCCCCGCCCCGTACGCCTTCCGCACGACGACGCAGAACTTCGGCACCGTGGCCTCGCTGATGGCGCTGATCATCTTCGCGCCGTGCCGGATGATCCCCTGCCGCTCGACGGCCGAGCCGACCATGAAGCCGGGCACGTCCGCGAGGAAGATCAGCGGAACGTTGAAGGCGTCGCAGAGCTGCACGAACCGAGTCGCCTTGTCGGCCGAGTCGACGAACAGCACGCCGCCCTTGTGCAGCGAGTTGTTCGCGACGAGGCCGACGACCTGGCCCTCCAGCCGGGCGAACCCGACGGTCAGCTCCCGCGCCCACTTCTCCTGGATCTCCAGGAAGCTGCCCTCGTCCACCAGGCGCTTGACCACCTGGCGCATGTCGAAGGCCCGGCGCTCGCTCTCCGGGATCAGGGCGGCGATCCCGCCGCGCGCCGCCTTCGGCTCGCTCGCGGGCGGCTCGGCGATCCAGTTCGACGGCAGGTAGGAGAGGTAGTCCCGGACGACCTCCAGCGCGGCGTCCTCGTCCTTGCACAGGAAGTGCCCGACGCCGGAGACCTCGGTGTGGACCTTGGCCCCGCCCATCGCCTCCAGCGTGGTCTTCTCGCCGGTGACCATCTCGACCATGCGGTCCGACCCGAGGTACATCGAGGCGTTGCCGTCCACCATCGCCACGACGTCGCAGAAGGCCGGGATGTACGCCCCGCCCGCGGCCGACGGCCCGAAGAGGGCGCAGACCTGCGGAATCGAGCCGGAGGCGCGGACCTGGGTGTGGAAGATCTTGCCGGCGCCCCGGCGACCCGGGAACAGGTCGACCTGGTCGGTGATCCGGGCGCCGGCCGAGTCCACGAGATACACCATCGGGACACCGGTCTGATAGGCCCGCTCGATGATCCGGATGATCTTCTCGACCGTACGCGCGCCCCAGCTGCCCGCCTTGACGGTCGAGTCGTTGGCCATGAGGCACACCGGGCGGCCGTCGATGGTCGCCGAACCGGTCACCACGCCGTCGGCGGGCAGCCCGTCGGCCAGGGCGTTGGCGTACGCCCCGTCCTCGACGAACGAACCGGCGTCGACCAGCCGGGCGATGCGTTCCCGGGCGAACAGCTTCCCGCGCTTGGCGTTGGCCTCGTGATAGCGGGCCGCCCCACCGGCGTCGATCCGCTCCCTGACCTCATCCCAGCTCACGCGGCCTCCCTAACGAACGTTCACCTGAACGAACGTTAGGCTATCACCCCGGGACTTGCGGGGATTCCTTACCTTGTCGGCCATGGGATGGACGACGGTCCTCTTCATCATCGTCGGAGCGGTCGGGCTGGGCCTGCTCGCGCTGTCGATGCTGGGCGGCGAACTGTTCGACTTCGACGGCGCCGACTCCGTGCTGTCCATCGAGGTGGTCGCGGCCGTCCTGGCCGGCTTCGGATTCACCGCCGCTTTCATCAGCGCGCTGCCCGGAGTCGACCTCCCGCTCGCCCTCGTCGCCGCCATCGGCGCGATCGCGGCGGTGCCCGTCGCGTACCTGGCGTGGCTGCTCACCGGCCGGGCCCGTAACATGCCGACCGATGCGACCCCGAATCGGACCGACCTCGTCGGCCGGCCGGGGGTCGTCGTGACCGAGATCCGGGCCGGGGGCTACGGCGAGGTCCGCGTACGCATCGGCGGCCAGCAGGTCAAGCTCAACGCCCTCGCCGACGAGCCGCTCCCGGCGGGCGTGCACGTGCTGGTGGTCGAGGCCCCCAGCGACACCAGCGTCAAGGTCCGTCTCGCTGATCCAGAAAGGAACTGATGCTTTCCCTTCTCCTGCCCATCGCCGGTGGCGTGGTCTTCGTCCTCTTCCTGCTCTTCTACGTGCTCTCGCGGATCAAGGTGGCCGGGTCGAACGAGGCCTTCATCGTCACCGGCCGCAAGGGCCGCCGCGTCGAGGCGGCCGACGGCACCCGGTCGACCGACCTGTCCGGCCAGAAGGTCGTCATGGGCGCGTCGGTCTTCGTCCTGCCGGTCGTCCAGAAGCTCCAGATCATGGACCTGTCCAGCCGCGGCATCCACGTCGAGGTCACCGGGGCCGTCAGCAAACAGGGCATCCGGGCCAACCTCCAGGGCATCGCGGTCGTGAAGGTCGGCGGGACCGAGGACGCGATCCGCGCCGCCGCCCAGCGATTCCTCCACCAGCAGCAGGCCATCGACGGGTTCGCCCGGGAGGTCCTGGCCGGCGCTTTGCGCTCGATCGTCGGCCGGCTCACGGTCGAGGAGATCATCCGTGACCGGGCCGCGTTCGCCTCGGCCGTCGCGGAGGAGGCCGAGCACTCGATGACCAACCAGGGTCTCGTCCTCGACACGTTCCAGCTGCAGGACATCATCGCCGACGGCAACTACCTCCAGGATCTCGGGCGGCCCGAGGCGGCGCGCGTACTCAAGGACGCGTCGATCGCCGAGGCGCAGGCCCGGCAGTCGGCCGAACAGGCCCGGCTGCTCGCCGAGGAGGCGATCGCCGAGGCCCAGCGGAACCTGGAACTCAAAAAGGCCGGCATTCAGGCCGAGATCGACGCCGCGAAGGCGAAGTCCGCCGCGGCCGGCCCGCTCGCCCAGGCCGAACGCGACCAGGCGATCCTCGCCGAGCAGCAGAAGGTCGCCGAGCGCAACGCCGAACTCAAGCAGCGGCAGCTCGACACCGAGGTACGCAAGCCCGCCGACGCGGCGCGGTACAAGGTCGAGCAGGAGGCCGAGGCGGCTCGCAACGCCCAGGTCCTCGCGGCCGACGCCGCCCGGCAGACCACGATCGCCGGTGCGCAGGCCTCCGCCGAGCAGGCTCGCCTGACCGGTGAGGGCGAGCGTGCCCGCCGGGCTGCGCTGGCCGAGGCCAACGCGATCGAAGGCGCTAAGGAAGGTGAGGCGGAGCAGCGGCGGCGTACCGCCATCGCGGAGGCGACCGAGCGCGAGGGTTCGGCCGAGGCCGCCGCCATCCTGGCGCGCGGTCAGGCCGAGGCCGAGGCCATGCGCCTCAAGGCCGAAGCTTTCCAGCAGTACGGCGAGGCTGCGATCCTCGACCTGCTCGTGCGGGTGCTGCCGGAGGTCGTGGCCGCGGCCAGCGACCCGATGCGGTCCATCGACAAGATGACCGTGATCTCCACCGACGGCGCCAGCTCGCTGACGAAGTCGGTCGCCTCCAACGTCGCCCAGGGCCTTCAGCTCGGTACCGATCTGACCGGCATCGACCTGTCGAGCCTGCTGGCGAAGCTGGGCGGAGTGCCGGCCCAGGCAAGCGACAACGGCGAGTCGAAGCCGATGGCGCGCAAGGCCATCAAGGCCAAGCCCGCCGAGTGACACACAGTGGCCGGGGCCGGGCGATTTCTCGCCCGGCCCCCGGTTTCTCTATGGACGCCGTCCGCCGTACGCGGAACGAGCGGGTACAGACCTGCTCGGTCAGCAGGTGAGCGTGGCGGTGGCGCCACCGGTGCTGTGCGCGACGGCGCTGCCACCCACGGCCGCGGCGTTGCCGGACAGGTCGACCGGCGCCTGGACGGGCAGCAGAACCTGGGTGCCGTTCAGGACCCCGGCGTTCATGCCGCTGGTCAGGTTCCCGCACGAGCCGCCGTCGCCGTAGCCGGCCTTGCCGTGCTTGGCAGCCGGGGCGGGCAGCGTACGCGCGCCGGTGAGCGAGCCGGTGAGGTTGCCGGTCAGCCCGGTCAGGGCGCCGGTCAGATCGCCCACGAGCGGCAGGCCCTCGGTCTTCTTGCCACCCTTGCCGTGCTTCTTGGTGCTCTTCGGAGCGTCGGCCGGCTTGTCCTTCACGTACGTGTCGGGGCCGTGCCCACTCGGGCCCTCGCCGATGACAGCGTCCGCGCCGCCCTGGCAGGAGGCGGTCGCGCTGCCGAGGACGGCCACCGCGTTGCCGCAGATGTCGATCGGGATCTGGACCAGCGGGATCAGCTGCGTGCCGTTGCCGATGCCGAAGTTGAGCCCGGTCCAGGCGTCCGGCAGGCTCTCCGCGTCCAGCGACGCGTGCGAGCCGCCGACACAGCCCGCGGTGGCCCCGCCGAGGACGCCGATCGCGTTGCCGCACAGGTCGATCGGGATCTGGATCGGGGCCAGCACCTGCGTGCCGTTCAGCAGGCCGACGTTCTGCGTGCTGGTAAGGGTGCCGCTCTCGGTCTTGGCCGACTCGGACTTGGCCGACTCCTGCTTCGCCCACGAACCGCCGGTGCACCAGGCCGTCGCGGAACCGCCGATGCCGATCGCGTTGCCGCAGGCGTCGATGGGCGCCTGGAGCAGCGCGCGCAGCTGCGTACCGTTGAGCAGGCCGACGTTGTCGGAGCTGGTCAGGTCGCCCAGCTCACCCGCGTGGTTCGCCCACGCGCCGCCGACGCACCCGGCCGAAGCGCTGCCCAGCAGGGCGATCGCGTTGCCACACACGTTGATCGGCGCCTGGATGTTCGCGTCGACCTGCGTACCGTTGCCGATTCCGGCGTTGTTCGACGTCGTCAGGTCACCGGCGTGTGCGGCGGACGCGCCGGCCAGCAGGAAACCGGCCGAGATCGCGCCGGCCTTCAGGGACTTACGAGCCCACGAGTTCATGGTTCATTGCCTTTCGGGTGTTGCAGACCGGGGGGTCCGCGAGTGCAGTGATGTGCCGAGATTTGCCCGGTCCGGACGCAGACACCGGACCAGCCACAGGCGCGCGGAAGCTGTCCGCGTACCTGGGATCGAGGGCGCGCTCAGGAGCGCGCGAAGAACTCGCTCAGTCGGGCGAGCTGGTAGGTCGCGGCGCGTCGGCCCGCCGCAGGGCGCTGTCCGCGGCGCGGCGCAAGGCCCGCGCCAAC